>JBAVNO010000215.1:0-7386 GCA_049691095.1 Alphaproteobacteria bacterium
CCGGGGGCGATGCCGGTGGCGCCGTTGTCCCCGGTCGTCAAGACCCGCTTCTTTTCGTTGTCCCAGCGCGCCTTCGAACTGTTCAGGTCGTAGTAGAAGACCTGGCCCTTGCCAACCGCGACCAGGAGGTGATGCTCGGGATCGACGGCGGCCGTGAAGTCAAAGGGCCAGGTAAAGCCGCCGCTGACGCGCGCCGCCCATTTCCCGCTCTTGGGATCGAATTCGTAGAGGCGGTAGTTGTTGTGCGAGTACACCTTGCCCGTCGCCGGATCGTAGGCGGACGCGATACCGGAGTCCTTCGCGTCCAACATCGTCCATCGCCGCGTCGCCGGATCGAAGAGCCAGGCCGCCGCCGGCTTGCCGCTCTTGAAGGTGGCGTATCCGAAGACGAAGAACTTGTCGACGTTGGGGAGGTACTCGATGCCATCATAGCTGTGCGCGGTCACCGGCGTTCCATCGGGCATCTTGAAATCGCCGTCGTTCCAGGCCGGCGCGCCCCCCGTGGCATCGTACGAGCTCGGCTCCGTCACGCGCTCCCATCGCATCGTCCCCAGGCAGAATTCATAGACCTCGTTGCCCGTGTAGCTGACGTGGCCGCCGCCCCAAACCATCAGGCAGTCGCGCTTCGTATCGTACCCGCCGCCGCCCCAGGCCGTCACGATGGAAGCCAGCCGCAGATTATAATCCGCATTCTTGAATTGTGCGGGGGTCGGCCCCGCCTTCGGGGCAACGGCGCGCAGATGAGAATTCTTCACCTCGTACCAATGACCCGGTTCGAGTTGACCGACGATCTTGTCGAACGCGTTCGAAGCCGTCTCCGGCGCTGCCGCGCCCGCGTCCGGAGCGGCTTTGTTCTGGGCAAGAACCTGCTCTTCCCGCAGAGCCGCATCGGCGGTTCCCGGGCCATTCGGGGTGGCGACATCGAAGGAGTCTGCCGCCGCGCCCGCCAGCTGCGCGGCGTTCGATGCCAGGGACAGCGCCAGAATGGCCGCCACGAAGAGGACGCCCTTAAGAGCGCGGCGCGCGGTTCGCTGGCTCGGCCCGCCCTCGCCGCGATACACTTTATTCATATTTGGGCCCATAATAACAACGACCTAACATTGGTGTCCGCGTCATCCGTTCCGAACATGCTCATTGGGCAGCACCTGAGTCGACAGCGACCCTTCTTCCGGCCGACGGCCCGGTCCGGCTGCTTGACCCGTCCGAGATCGTGAATCCGGGCCCGAACCGTTGCCACGGCTAAGCATCGGCTAACTCCATGTCCCCGCAAGTCAGCGTCGTGATGACCGCATACAACTCCGCGCTTTTCGTCGGAGAGGCGATTCAGAGCATTTTGGATCAGACGTTGTCCGATTTCGAGCTCATCATCATAGACGATTGCTCTAGCGATGACACCCCGGAGATCATACGCAGCTACGGCGATCGCCGCGTCCGAGTCATTCGCAACGAAGAGAATCTCGGGATCAGCCGCTCTCGGAACATCGGCCTGGACACGGCACGAGGACGCTATGTGGCGGCGATGGACCATGACGACATCAGTCTTCCATCCCGTCTGGCGCGACAAGCGGAGTTTCTCGACACGCATTCCGGCGTTGTCCTGGTCGCCACGGGAACGCTGCTTCTCGAGAACGGCCATATTCGCGACTATTACCCGGTGGTGGCCGCGCCGCATCTTCTGCGCTGGAGACTCATGACCCGATGCCCGATCATTCATTCGTCGATTTGCATGCGGCTGGACACTTTGCGCGCGCACGGGATCCGTTACCGGGCGCAATACCCGTGTGCGGAGGATTTCGACCTCTATCATCAACTGGCGCGCGTCGGCGACCTCGCCTGCATTCCTGACCGTCTGACGATCTACCGCGAACATGGCGCCAATGCGAGTACCAGCCAGGCGGCGCTGATGAACGAGCGCGGCCAAGCCTTCCTTCTCGACGTGTATCGGGACCTTGTCGGAGCGGACATCGGTGACAGGGAGGTCCGGCTTGTTTGGACCGTTCTCACCTGCCGGGCGTCGGCCGGATCCAGAGGGGAGCTTCGCGAGCTTGGCTCCATATTGATGCGGGTCCTGGAGCGTTTCTTGGACCGGCAGGCGCTGACGCCGCATCAGGAGGGAGAGGTCCGCGCGGCCGCGTCCCGCGACTGGTGGAGCGCCGTACGGACAACCGCGGCGCGGCATGGCCCGGACGTATTGTCCATCTACTGGGACTACCCGGCACTCAACGATTATCGCCCGTCGCTGACCGCGGTTGCGGCGAGCGCCGCCCGGGCGTTGGCCAAAGCGGCTCTTTCGCGTCTGCCGGCACGATGACGCCGAACCCGGCTATGGAAACCAAGCTTTGCTTCGATGCGACGCGGCTCGGGCATTCTCGCGTTTGGCGTGCGACCGCGCGCCTTGCTGAGAGGGTCTGAGCGCCATTCAGGTCCCGGATTCCGGCCAAAGCGAACGACACCTTTTGCGGTTCACATTTCTTTCCCGTTGCGCGACTGTCGCATGATGAATATCGGCGTCTATTGCCCAGACTACATACCCGAAAGCTTCCGGGTCTGCGTCGACAACATCGGTCGCGAGCTCGAAGCGCTCGGCGTCACCCTGAAGCGTTTCGCTTCGGGTGACGATCTTCCCACGGACGTTGACTGCTTTTGGGATCCGCGTTCCGGCGGCGGCAACCCGCCCGCGGACTTCGTGCTGCGCACCACGCAGCCTTGCGTCGTCACGGTCCACGGCGTCGCCCCCATGGATATTCCGTTCGAATACGCAAGCGGCCTGTTGGGGCACGCCGAAGTGCTGTACGACAATTGGGTCAACAGGCGCGCCTGGTCACGGTACGGGGGACATTATGCTGCCGTCGTCGCGGTGTCGAATTTCGGGAAACGGAATATTGCCTCGCACCTGAAAGTCGACTCGCAATCAATCTTCGTTTGCTTGAATGGGGTCAACCACGACGTTTTCAGGCCCAAGGGCGCGGTGCCGGCAGAAACCTACCTTTTCCACCTATCGAACGACGAGCCCCGCAAGAATGTCGAGCGCATCATTGCGGCTTGGCGCCGGCTGGATCTGCCGCACAAGCCCGAATTGTGGCTGAAGCTTCCACCGGGCACCGGCCGGGCGGCCGCGCCGGGCCTACGGATCATCGAACGCCGGCTGGAAGACGAAGAGATCGCGGACCTTTATTCCGGCGCGCAGGCGTTCCTGTTCCCGTCGCTCTACGAGGGTTTCGGCCTGCCCATCCTCGAGGCGATGGCCTGCGGCTGCCCGGTGATCACCGCGGACGCCACCGCCTGCGGCGAGGTGGCGGGCGGCGCCGCCCTCCTCGTGGACCCCAGGTCCGTACCGGACATCGCAGCCGGGCTGGCGCGGCTCATCGGCGATTCGGCGCTGCGCCGGTCGCTCAGAGACCTGGGCCTCGCGCGCGCGGCGGGGTTTACTTGGAAAAAGAGCGCGGCCGCCTACCTCACCGTGTTCCGGCGGGTGTGCGGCGACGGACGGTATGAATCGGACCGGGGTCACGATGCCACGGTGAGCGAGCGACAGATGGGAGGGGCGTGACCATTCTCGCCGAAGCATTGGTGACCGAGAACGCGGCCGCGCCGCGCGCCCGCCAGACGGGCGTTGACGCGGATGACCCGGCCGCATCGAGCCGGAGCGAGCCGTCATGACCGGCGATTCCGAGCGCGATCCGCCGGCCGCCGAGGGCTCCGGCTACGCCCCGCTCGGCGGGCAGATGATGCGCGGCGCCATATGGCTGGTCGGGGTGCGCTGGCTGCTGCGCGGCCTCGGGCTCATCAGCATTTCCGTCCTCGCCCGTCTATTGACCCCGGCGGATTTCGGCATCGTCGCCATGGCCATGATCGTCGTCGCTCTCGTCGACGTGATGCGCGATTTCGGCATCGACATGGCGCTGATCCGATTGCGCGACATCGAGCTTCGTCACTATCACACCGCCTGGACGTTGGCGCTCGGCGCCGGCCTCGTAAGCGCGACGCTGCTGCTGATGACGGCGCCGGTCGCCGCGTGGTATTTCGACGATCACCGCCTGCGCACCGTCATCTCCGTGCTCGCGCTCGTGCCCGTCTTGAGCGGGCTGGAGAACATCAAGACCGTCGACTTCCGGCGCAACTTCAATTTCAGGGGCGAGTTCGTCTTCAACCTCGTGTCCCGCGTGATCAGCGTCGGCGCCTCGATCGCCCTCGCGCTGTGGCTGCGCAGCTACTGGGCGCTGGTGTACGGGACGCTCGCGCAAGCATGCATCCGACTCGCGGTCGGTTACGCGATGGTCCCTTTCCTCCCGAGGCTCAGCCTTCGCGCAGCTCGCGAGCTGTGGTCGTTCTCGGTCTGGATATTGGTGCGCAGCATCTCCCAAATTGTCACGACGAAGATCGACCAGATCGTGATTGGCAGGCTGTTCGGGGCCACCGACCTGGGCGGGTACAACACCGGCCGGGAAATCACCTCGATGGCGACCCTGGAGGTCGTCCTGCCGCTCGGCCGGGCGCTTCTGCCCGGCTATGCCAAGATTCTCGGTGAAAGCGGCCGACTGCAGAGGGCCTACGAAAAGGTGTTGTCGTTCCATTTCATCATTGGCTTGCCGCTCGGCGTGGGTTTTTCGCTCGTCGCGCACGACCTGGTACCCTTGCTGCTGGGCCACCAGTGGCTCGGCTTCATCCCGGTGTTCCAGGTGCTCGCGCTCGCCGGCGGCATCACCGCAGTTGGGAGCGCCGCCGGTCCGTTGCTGATCGCCACTGGGGAGGTCCGCACTTTGGCGCTCATTACATGGGCCGAATTGGGCATATCGTTATTGGTCGTCGGTGCGATCGCGGCCGGCGGCGGTCATATCGTGGCATTGGCCTGGGGACGTCTTGGCATCTCCGCCATCGTCGCGGTCGCGTTCGTCGCCGTGAGCGCGGGTGTTCTCGGTCTCTCGGCGTTGCGCGCGGCGCAACTGCTCATTCGGCCCATCGGCGCCGTCACGGCGATGGCCGGCGCCGTCGTCGCGGCGAACCTCGCGACCGGGCCGTCGCCCTGGTTCTCGCTTCTGGTCGAGGTCGTCACGGGTGCCGCCGTGTACGGCTGTGCGCTGTTTGTCCTCTGGACGGCCATGGGCCGGCCGGAAGGCGCCGAAAAGGATATTCTCGAGGAGCTGGCCGGACTCCGCCGCCTCGCGCGGCGCGGCGCCTCTTGAGCCCACGGCGCCGGGAGTTGGAACGGGCCGGGGCCCGGGACGGCGGTCTCATGCAAGCGCAAACATGGATGTGTTGGCGCCGTCCGCGCTGCTACTATCAACCACTCCTTAACGCTTGGCTGCTTTGTAGACGGGACCCGATCTTTCGTTGTTGCGCCGCATGTCCATGAATCCTCAGACGGTCGCTTACGTCGGAATCCGGCGGCTTCCGCCCTTGGGCCGCACGCGCTGGGAGCACCGCACTGAATAGCGAACGACAACAACCCGGGGTGCTCCAAGACACCGGTCCGGACGGCTCCCAGGGGATCTTCGTGTTGGGCATGCACCGCAGCGGCACCTCCGCGGTGACCGGGGCGCTCGCCCACATGGGCGTTGCCGCCGGTGACAACCTTCTTCCCGCGCGGGAGGGGGTCAACGACAAGGGGTTCTGGGAACAGAGCGACGCCGTCGATCTCAATGACGCGATTCTGCAACGGATCGGGTCGTTTTGGGACGATTTCCGGCTTTCCCCCGACGGCTGGTGGCGCGCGCCCGAGCTCGTCCCTCTCCGCCGACAGCTTCTGTCGATACTGCGAACGGAATTCGGCAAAAAGAAGCTTTGGACCCTCAAGGACCCGCGGCTTTGCCTGGTCCTCCCGTTCTGGCTCGACGCGATCAAGGAGCTGAAAATCCGTCCGGCCTTTGTCGTCATCTTTCGCCAGCCCCTCGAGGTCAGCCTGTCCCTGGAGCGGCGCGACGGCATCGATTACGAGAAATCCATTCTCTTGTGGCTGCGTCACAACCTCAACGCGGAACTCTGGTCGCGCGGATATCCGAGACTGTTCGTGCGTTATCGCGATCTTCTCGACGATCCGGCCGGCATCGTGTTGCGCATCGGCCGCCAACTCGGCATTTCGTGGCCGAAGCCAAAGGATGAAGGGCTGCGTTGCGTCCGCGCGTTCATGGAGCCGTCGTTACGGCATCACTCGGCCGAATCCGAGGATGAGTTGTTCAAGAAGGGCCCGCTGGGCGGCATGGTGCGGCAGACGTGGCAGGCGCTGATCGACGCGACGCGCGACGGCGCCGCCCCCGACGAGGCCCGGTTCGACGCCCTGCGGAAAGACCTCGACGGTTACCCGCGGACCCGAAGCAGGAACCCCCGCGGCCGCCTCACCTGGAGGAAGGAGCTGTACCGGCGCGAGCTGGTGCGGCTGGCCGAGAAGGACGTGGGAGACGGCGGATGGTTCGACCGCGTCCGACTCGAGATGGCGAAGGCGGTCCTGGCGCTCGTGCGCGGCCTGTGACCTCGGCGCGCAGATCCGGGAATTCCCGCGCCCGCAGGCCCGAGCGCCGGGCACGGCCGTCGTCAACGGTTGTTAGGGATTACTCGGCGCTCCGCTTCGCGCCGCCGAGACGCGCGCGGCGACCGATCGGAGAATTCGACGGGACCGCTTCCTGACGAAACGCTATTGCGCCCCGCAGCCTCCGCTTCGCCTTGGTATCCGCCGAATCGCTCGCGGCCTCGCTTGCACGGAATTTCAGCAAGGCCGTCAATGCGAACAAATCGTAAGGCAAATCGAAAAACGCGATGTTCAGGAACGTCCCCGCCACGGTGTACGCGATGAGACTGGCTTGGACCATCGTGCCGAGGTCGCCCGCCCACAACAGGTCCGGGGAATTTCTCACCCGTCGGCGGATACCTCCGGCGTCGTACATGGACGTCGCGAGCAACATGATGAAAATCGCAAGACCCACATAGCCGTGCTCGCCGATCATTTCGAAGAAGATGCTATGCGCGGAGTGGACGTCCGTCGGGTTCGGAGCGTATTCCGCGAACAGACTTTTATCGAACGCCCCGAATCCTCCGCCCACGATCGGCCGTGCCTTCGCCAGGTTGATCGCAAATTGCCACGCGTTGAAGCGCCCTTGGACGGACGGATCCACCTTGTATTCCTTGGTCGTTTCGATTCTCTCTTGCCAATTTTCCGGCATGAAGGTCACACCGCCGGCGAGCAGGAGCGCCAACCCCACCGTGAGGACGAAACGCCTCCTCGACCTTAGCACCATGACGGCCGTCAGAACGCCCAGTGTCAGGAAGGCGCCTCGCGAATATGACCCCAGTGCCGCACATATGCTCAAACCCATCGCGCCCCACAGGCCCAACCGCACCCACCACCTTTCCGTGGTCAACTGGAGGTAACGCATGAGCGGCAAGATCATGATC
>JBAVNO010000216.1:0-5677 GCA_049691095.1 Alphaproteobacteria bacterium
TCGAAGCAGCGGCGGTACACGTCCGGATACGGCTTGCCGAAATAGCGCACCTCTCCGCCCAGCTCCTCGTAGCGCGCGGCGAGCGCGCCGGCGCAGACGATCCGGTGCGCGCCCCGAATCACCTCGCGGTCCGGGTTGGCGCAGATCATGGGCAGCGAGCGCGCCCGCGCGGCCTCTAGCGGCCGTTCGTAGTCGGCGACGGTTTCATCGTCCGCCCACGGCCCGGTGTTGAGGACGAAATCGGCTGCCGCAACGTCCGCCACCAGGTCGAGGTCGAGCCCCTCGAAGATGCTCGAATCGCGCTCCGGCCCGATGTGGAGGCAGGCGCACCCGAGCCCGGCGATCCAGGGATCTTGCCGGCTGGCGAGCTCGCCATGGACGTGCTCGCCCGAGGAGTGGACGTGGTCGTAGAGCGCCGGATCGAGTCCCATCCCGGTCATCTGACGGGCGATCGGCGCGGCGCGGCGCGGCGCGTTCGAGAGCAGCACCACGTGCTTGTTCAGGTCGCGCAGGCGTTCGAGACACGCGACGACGCCGGGATAAGGCGCGAAGCCGTTGTGGATGACGCCCCAAAGGTCGCAGATGAAGCCGTCGTAATCGCCGGCCAAGGGGGCAAGGCCGGGCAGCAGGCGCGGCGCCGAATCGCGCGTTGCGCGCGTGTTCGCGTGCGGCCCTGAACACATCGGAGTCATTGCGGGCTCACGGCGGGCTTGCGGCGGGTTCGGGGCGTGCCCATGGCGCGCCCTTGTGCCATGCGGAACCCGACTTGTGAAGCGCGTTCGCCCCGGCCGGATACCGCCCTAGAATTCGTCGCGGGAAAGCCGGGGCTCGCCGAACAAATAGCCCTGGCCGAATTCGATCGGGAAGTCGAGGAGCTCGACCAGCGTGTGCTCGCTCTCGATCTTCTCCGCGATGAGGTCGATCCCGAAACGGTTGAGCTCGTTCTTGAGCTTGCGCAGGTTGAGCGCCGGCGGGCTGCCGTTGACCTGGGACAGCAGCAGATTGGCGTCGACCTTGAGATAGCGCACCCGGTGTTTGGCCAGGTCGGCGAACTTCATGTCCAGGCTCGTGACCTGATCGAGCGAGAAGCGGAAACCGTGCGCCGCCAGACGGTCGAGATCGCGCATCACCTCGTCGTCGATGTAGGTCACGGCCTGCTGGCTCAGCTCGAACACCAAATTGGTGGCGAGATTCGTGTTCATGGTCATGAAGTCGACGAAATCCCGCAGGAACGGCTTGTCGGCCAGGCTGTGGGGCGAGATGTTGCAGAAGAAGCGGACGTTGCGTTTGCGCGCCTGGCAGCGGCGCACCAGCTGCAGGCAACGGAACAGCAGCATGTTGTCGATGGCCCCCATCAGCCCTTCGCGTTCGGCAAGCGGGATGTATTGCTCGGGCACCAGGATCGAATCCTCGCCGAACCGGATGCGCGAGAAGCATTCGTAATGGGTGGTCTTGCGCTGGGGCAGGCCGACGATCGGTTGCAGGAACAGATCGACGCGGCCGGTGTTGAGCCCCTGGCGCACGTGGGTCAGGATCTCGCGCTCGTCGAGCCCGGTCGCGATCTTGAGTTCCGGCGCCGTTTTCTGCTTCGCGTCTCCGGATTCCGATTGGGCCTCGGCCGCGGCGGCCTCCTTGTCCTTGGAAAGCTGGCTCACCAGCTTCTCCAGCACCCGGACCTCGGCGATGACCTCGTTGATGTCGGGGCGGCCCTTGCCGGTGCGTCCCGCCGCCTCGAGGGCCTCGTAGATACCCTTGGTCTCGCCCCGGGCGCGGGAGAGCTCGTCCATGACGTTGCCCTGGACCACGCTCAGATGCGAGAGCTGGTGGATGAGCTCGCGCCGGCCTTCGAGGTGCGCCACCATCTCGTGCACGAGCGCGCAGGCGACCAGCACCACGCCCCCGACCACGGCGGCGAGTTCCGGGGTCACGGCCGGAAACGTCTGCGGCACCATCAGCGCGGCCGCCACGGCCATGGACGCGTAGGACAGGAAGATGACGGTGTGAAAGAGGAAGGGCATGCCGTGACCAGGTTCCGTACGGCCCGAAGCATCGGGCTAAGGTCTTGAAATAAGGTTAATTGAGTATTACGGCGTGCGGCCCGGCCGGAAAGCCGGCGGGACGAGCGAAGGCGACGGCTTGGCCGACGCCACCGCTGCCCGATCCCGGTCACGTCGACTCGATGCCGCACGGCCTCCACCGTCTCGTCCACGGACGGGAAGCCGCCGGCCCCGAGGCATGTCGCAGGCTCCCTGTCGTTGCGGCCGGCCTGGTCCCGCGGCGCGTCGTCGCACGTGGCCGAGCCCTTCGCAGACAGGCGCCGTTTAGAGCCGTGCCAGGCTCGCGCCCAACCCATGGCGCCAGCCTCGATACCCATCCCGGCTCGATAAGACGGCGGACCCATAGCCCGGCGGCGCGGGCGGCCCCTGCGAGGCCTCGCTCCTCATTGATACCCTCCTTTAACGCTCGGTTTACACGTTGCGTACTAAATTTCCGGTATTCCGGCATGCAGCGGCGAAGGGAATAGCGGCGCGCACGTGGGACCAGGGGGATGGGGTGTTCGAGGGTATTCCCAGGTCATGGACCGGCCGGCGCGGGCTTGAGCGGCAGATTTCGCTCAACCCGCGCGCGCGCCATGGACTCCGAAGCGGCTCGGCTTTCGGCGCCGGCGAACCTTTCCGTCCCGCACCCGGGTCCGTTTGAAACAGCGCAACGAGAAACCCCGTGTTGAAAAAATTCCTCGATCTGATCCACGTATTCGTCAGCGGCATCGGCCTGAAGATCACGCTGTCCTACGCGCCGCCCATCCTCACGACATGGGCGTTCTTCATCCTCTATCTGCGATCGCTCCTGGAAACGCGCCCCGACGCCTTTTGGCTCAATCTCGCCGTGGGGCTCGGCGGAATCGTCGTCGGCAGCATCGTCGTGGTGTGGCTCATCCTGTCCCTTGTCCCGCAACTGCGCCGGATCATCGAAATCACGCTCGTTCTGGCGAAGGGCGATACCTCCGCCGACATCCCCTACCAGAAGCGCAAGGACGAGATCGGCCGATTGGCCCAGGCGCTGCATATCTTCAAGTCCACGGCGATCGAAAAGGCGGTTCTTCAGAAGAAGCAGGAAGAAGCCAAGCAAATGGCGGAAGAGCAACGCCGCCGCGCGAGCAAGGAGCTGGCGGAAAAGTTCCTGGCGACGTTCCGCACCATCGTCTCGGGCCTGCTCGGGGCGCTGACGACGCAGGACAAATGCGTCGACAGCCTGGAGACGGCGGTGGGTTCGGCGCGCCAAGCGGTGGGTGTGGTCGCGCAGCTTTCGCAGGAAGCCTATGGCAATGTGTCGGCCGTGGCCGCGGCCAGCGAAGAACTGGCGGCGAGCAGCCGTGAGATCGGCCGCCAGGCCGATCAGTCACGCGACGTGGCCAGGAACGCGGTCACCGGCGCGCAGCAGACCCATCGGCAGGCGGAGACGCTGAAGGAAGCGGCGCAACGCATCGGCGAGGTCGTGACGCTCATCGACAGCATCGCGGGCCAGACCAACCTTCTCGCCCTCAACGCCACCATCGAGGCCGCACGCGCGGGCGAGGTCGGAAAAGGCTTCGCCGTGGTGGCGGGCGAGGTGAAGTCCCTCGCCAACCAGACCGCGCACGCCACGAAGGAAATCACCGGCTACGTCCAATCGATCCAGACGGCGATCGAAGCCAT
Organism: Alphaproteobacteria bacterium; assembly: GCA_049691095.1. Lineage (GTDB taxonomy): Bacteria > Pseudomonadota > Alphaproteobacteria > DATDPM01 > DATDPM01 > JBAVNO01. Next base: position 3,696 of record JBAVNO010000216.1, read on the forward strand.
GGCGAGCAACGTGTCGGGGGTCGCCGCAACCATCGGCCAGTCGCACGACATCAGCCTCTCGATCGCGTCGGCCGTCGAGCAGCAGATCGCCGCCACGACGGAAATCGCCCGGAACGTGCATACCGTGGTCGAAAAGACCGCCACCGTCGAGGACAGCATCGGCACCCTGCGCGAAGTCATCGGCAAGGTCGAGACGACCGCGGGCGATGCCGCCGACGCCGCGCAGCGCAGCCAGGCCGAATGTGCCACCATGCAGACCGAGGTGACGAAATTCGTGGCCGCCGGTTAGCCGCCGGGTTCAGCGCCAGTCCGCCCCCACCGCCTCGGCCACGGACGCAAAGCCGTCGGCCCGCAGGCAAGCCGCGAGCTCCCGCTTGATGCGGGCGACCAGGCCCGGCCCCTGGTAGACGAGGGCGGTGTAGAGCTGCACCAGGGTGGCGCCGGAGCGGATCTTGGCATAGGCGTCCCGGCCGCTGGAGATTCCGCCGACGCCGATCAGCGGCAGCCGCCCCTTGGTGAGCCGGTAAACCGTCGCCAGCACGTCGGTCGAGCGCTGGAACAGCGGCGCGCCCGAAAGCCCGCCGGTTTCATGCCGATGGCGGCTCTTGAGACCGGGCGGACGTTCGATGGTGGTGTTGGTGGCGATCATCCCGTCGATTCCGGTCGCCAGCGCCACGGCGGCGATCTCCCCGAGCTCGTCTTGCGACAGGTCGGGCGCGATCTTGAGCAGCAGCGGCGGCCGGTCGGGCGGCCCGGCCTGTTCGCCCATCTTGGCCGCTTCGGCACGCGCGGCCTTCGCCCGTTCGATCAGCGCCTCGAGCGCGCCCTTCGCCTGAAGGTCGCGAAGCCCCGGCGTGTTGGGCGACGACACGTTGATCACCAGGTAATCGGCCAGGCCCGCCAGCGCCTCGATGCCCTTGGCGTAATCGATCGCCGCGTCGGCGCTGTCGCGGTTCTTGCCCACGTTCGCCCCGACGATCCCGGGGGCGCGCGTGGGGGCCGACAGGCGCGCCCGCAGGTTGGCCGCCACCTGCTCCATGCCTTGGCTGTTGAAGCCGAAGTGGTTGATGACGGCCCGGTCGGCCGGAAGGCGGAACAGCCGGGGCCTGGGATTGCCTGGCTGGGGTTCCGGCGTGACGGTGCCCACCTCCACGAACCCGAAGCCGAGCCGCAGCATCGCATCGGGCACTTCGCCGTCCTTGTCGAAGCCGGCGGCGAGCCCCACCGGGTTGGCGAACATGCGGCCCCAGACCCGCACCGCCAGGGCCGGGTCATCGGCGGCCGGCCGGCCCGGCACCAGCCCGCGGCGGAGCAGCCAGAGGGTGAGCCCGTGGGCGGTCTCGGGCGGAAGCGCCCGCAACAGCGGCCCCGCGATCTTGTACATGTTGGCCAATGGTCCGCTCGATGCTCCGGTCGAAAGCGCGCTCTCCGCGGGCAAGCTATCCGATAGGCGCGCCAGGCAACAAGCCACAGGCCTAACGAGGGGGCCGGAGGAGAGGCCCGATACGGCACCCGACGAGGCAACCCGACGAAGGGCGCCCGATGAGTGGCGCCCGATGAGTGGCGCCCGATGAGTGGCGCTCCGGCCAGGCCTGCGGCGAGGCCCAAGCGTCGCAGATTGCAACACCCGGCGCACCGCTTCGTTGCAAACCGCACCGTGCGCCCCGCCTCGACTCCCTCGCCGCCCGCCGCACGTTTTCAACCCATTGTTTCTCCGGGACGATTTTTGCGTATCCCGGCCGATCCCCGCACCCGGGAACGGCACGGCTCTTGCTCTCATCACACGGGGCCCGCCGGCGGGCAGTCGTGCTTATCCGCCGGACGAAAAGAGGCCCGTGCAGGGAAGCGTCGTGGGATCGAGCAAGAAACCGACCGGCCGCCGGTCCGCTCGCAGGGGCGGGTCGGAACGGAGACGCACCACCGCGGGGCTGGGCGAGGACGCCGCCGCCTTCAAGCCGCCCGGTGCCAAGCGGCGCGGTGCG
>JBAVNO010000217.1:0-1895 GCA_049691095.1 Alphaproteobacteria bacterium
TTCAGGCCCGCCTCGTAGGCGTGCTGCGCCCGCATCAGCTCGGTGAGCTGCACCTCCGGCTGGACGTTGGGCAACTGGACCACGCCATCCGGGTTGGCGTCCGGGTTGCCGGGATCGAAGACCGGCACCGAAGGCGGATCGACCTGGCGCACCACGGCCTCGGTCCCGCCGTTCGCGAGCGACTTCTGCTCCACACTCACCGGGCGGTAGCCTTGATAGGACTCGGCGCCCACGCCTTGAACCGGGTTGACCGGGGCGGCGGCCTCGACCGGCCTCTCCGTCCTGGTGCTCTCGATGTTGGCGAGATTGGACGCCACCGCCTCCACACGCTTGGAGGCGGCGTTCAATCCGGAAACCGCGGTTTCTAATGCCGAAATCATGGACTCCCTCTCGAGGTTATACGGAAACAACGTAAAGTAATCGCCTCGGCAAGTCAAGGTGAAAGACAAGTTAAGTACTTGGTTTTACTGATATTTCTGGAAAATTATTGGAAATTTTTCGCGAATTCCTAGGCCGCGCGCCGTGTTGCTTGGCGCGATTCCCGATGGCGATCCAGGGCAGGGCCGGATCCGGCCTAAAGATGGTCGGCGAAGAACCGCAGCACGGCGACCGTGGCGCCGTGATCGTAGAGGTCGTTGTGATCGGCACGGGGAAAGCGCGCGAACTGCTTGGGAGAGGCGGCCGCCTCGAACAGCCGCTCGGCCGATTCGATTGGCACGACCATATCCCGCTCCCCGTGGAGGAACAGCACCGGCACCCCGATCCGCGCGATCTTCGACCGGGAGTCGAATCGGTCGAGGACGAGCCAGTCGACCGGCGCGAACGGGAACCGGCGGGCCGCGATATCGGGGATGGAGCTGAACGGCGCCTCCAGCACCACGGCCCGGACCCGGGTCTCGAAGGCCAGGTGCACGGCGACGCCGCTGCCCAGGGATTCGCCGTAGAGCACGACGCGCTCCGGCTCGATCCCCTGGCCGGCCAGGAACCGGAGCGCCGCCCGCGCGTCGGCGTAGAGTCCCTCCTCGCTGGGCCGTCCGGGGTTTCCGCCATAGCCGCGGTAGCCGGCGAGCAGCACGCCGAGCCCGGCTTCGAGATAGGGCCGGATCTTGCCGGCCCGCAGCCCGAGATGGCCGGCGTTGCCGTGGAAATACAGAAGGACGGGATGGTCGGGGCTGGCCGGAGGCCGATACCAGGAGCGCACCGTCAGCCCGTCGGCGGTGGACACATCGACCACGTCCATGTCCGCCGCCCCGAAGGCCCCGGGCTCGGGGGATTCCGGATCGGGGTGATACATGAGTTGCCGCTGAACGGCGAACAGGCTGCCGACGACCGCCGCATAGCCCGCCGCGCCAAGGAACAGAAATCCGACCATGGTGATCACATGGGGCGCCGGCCCCAACGCTTCCAGCGCGTTTCTCCTGCCCGCCGCCACGCCCTGCCCGCCTCCGGCCCGTCGCCGCCGCTTGCGCCCGGACTAGTGGGCGGCGCCGGGAAACGTCAGACCGTCGGGCGCCAATTCGCCCAGAATCGCATCGACCTTATGGAGCACGTCGCGCCGCTCCATCCCCGGCCGCAGGCGCGGATCGTACACGAGCTTGACCAGCAGCATGTCCTGACGCGTGAGGTCCACGTCGATGCTGTGGTCGTTGAAGATCGACGGAAAAACGGAATCCGAATCGTTCGGCAGACCCAGGATTTGGGTCGTCTCCTCGATCAGGCAGGCCGCGAGCCTGCCGCGGGACATGACGCGGTCCGTGGGCACGACGATGACGGCGCGATAGATCTCGAATTTGGGATTCGAGTGGTAGCGCCCGAAGCAGATGTTCGTCTGCATGACCTGGCGAATGTCGAACCCGTCGTGGAAATAGTCGCGGCCCACGTCGCCGAGCCGGGCG
>JBAVNO010000218.1:0-19970 GCA_049691095.1 Alphaproteobacteria bacterium
CCGTCCCCCGCGGGACGGTCGAGGAACGAGCGCAACAGATCGCCGAAGAGATCGGCGGCGGTGCGCTGGCCTGAGGCGGGTTGCAACAGCTCTTGGGGAGCGACCCGATCGACGGGAAGAAGATTCATTGCTGGTTCCTGACAAATCTGTCCGCCGTTCTCTCAGCAATCGGCGGGCCAAATTTTGGTTAACGGCGAACTCACTGTGCGAAAAAGGAAATTCTCCTCGAATGGAGAGCGGGACAGGCCCAGAGGCCGCGCGCGACAAGAAGGTTCTACCCCGAAGCGGGAATTTCGTGCCGGGTAGGGGAACGCGATGGCGAATCCGGAACCTGCGGGGCGCATGCCCAACCGCATCTGGAGTCGCGGCGCCGACGCGGCGGCGAAACGGCGAAGGCGCGGAGCCGCGCGTCGGCGAGCGTGCGCAGAAAGAAAAAAGGGGCCCGACAACGGTCAGGCCCCATTCGCAAGTTCACGGGGGGAAGAAGGATGAAGGTGCGCGTCCGTCGGTTTAACCGACCGCTCGCACCGGCGGGCGCGCGGCCTGGGCCTGGCGGCTCGCGACCGCGGCCTCGCTCAGCTGCTCGTCAAGGCGGCGCCAGGCGTTGTACAGCGGATCGAGAATCCGCAACACGTCGCGCGCCGGCTGGGGATCGTTGAGAAGGTTCACGCGCTGCAGGCGGCTGATCATGAACCGGTAGAGGTTGTTGAGATTTTCGGCGATCTGGCCGCCCTTCTCCATGTTCAGGGAATTGGTGAGCTGGGCCAGGATATCGACCGCCATGTTGACGGCCTTGCAGCGGCCTTCCAGATCGCCGGCCTCGATATCGGCCAGCGCCTTGTTGAGGGCGCCGATGCAGCCATCGTACATCAGCACGACGAGGCGGGTTCCCGTGGTCTGGAGCGCGTCCGTCAGGTCGATGTCGGCGGTGTCGGTGTTGGGCATCTTTCCCTCCTTCTCCTATTTGGCGCCGGCGGCCGGTCTCACGAAAAGGTTCGCGGCGCCCGGGGAAACGATTACTGGAACAGCCGCAGAAGGCTCTGGGGCAGCTGGTTGGCCTGCGCCAGCATGGCGACGCCGGTCTGCATCAGAATCTGCTTGCTGGTGAGCGTGGTCATTTCCTGCGCGATATCGAGGTCGAGGAGGTTGCTTCGCGCGGCCTCCATGTTCTCGACCGTGATCGCCAGGTTCCCGGCTGCGAATTCCATCCGGTTCTGAGCCGCGCCGACGTTGGCGCGAGCGATGTTCAAGGTATCGATGGCCGCCGTGATCGCCACCGAGGCGGATTCCGCATTGGGGGCCGTATCGACCGATGTCGTATTAAGCCCCAGCGCCTGCGCGGTGATGCTGTTAACGGTCACGGTGATCGAGTCCACGTTGGGAACGTTGCCCGACCCGAGCTTGAACGAGAACGAAGTGTTAGATGTCGTGTTCGTGCCGACGACGACGGTGCCGAGATCGCCGACCGTGAACGAAGCCGCGTCGTCGTTGGTGGTGAACGCGGTCGTTACGTTGAAGCTGACGTCGAGGCTGTTGCTCCCGTCGGTCATGGTCACCGTCTTGACGCCGGTCGAGGTCAGATCCGCAGTGCCGGTGTAGGACCCGAGCGTGAGGACCGAAGCCGCGACACCGCCCGTCGACGCGTCGACACTGACGGTGTTGGTCGTGATTGCCGCAGCCGCCACCGCATCGATGGTGCTGAGCTTGATGGAGGTGTCCTCGATCTGACCGGCCGAGTCCGACGAGAACGCGGTCGCGGAGGCGGGCACGATGTTCGTCGTCTTGTCGAAACCGGCATTGAGCGTGACGACGACACCGAGATTTCCGAAGGTGATGGTCTGGGTGGCGTTCACGGCGATGGGGCTGGATCCGACGTCGATGCCCTCGGACGTGCCGTTGGTCAAATTCTTGGCCGTCAGGACGTTCGTGGTCGAATCGTACGAGAAGGTGAACACGGCGGTCGTGTTGGTCGTGTCCGTCACCGTGGCGTCGAAGGCAATGCTCTGGAAGCCGTCACCGGCCTGAATGAAATTGGCCGTCCCCGTTTGGCCGTTGAGCGACGTCTGCGTAGTCGCATTGCCGGCGACCATCTTTACGCCGTTGAACACGGTGGCGTTGGCGATCCGGTCGACTTCGGACAGCAGGCTCTGGTACTCGGTGTTGAGCATTCCGCGCTCGGTATTCGATAGCTGGCCCGAACCCGCCTGCTGGGCCAAGGTTTTCATGCGCACCAGGATTTCGCTGACCTTCGACATGGCGCCGTCGGCGATCTGCAGCATCGACGTCGCCTGGACGGCATTGACGTTGGCCTGCCGCAGCGCCTGGACCTCGGCGTTCAACCGCGAGCCGATCGCGAGCGAGGCGGCGTCGTCCTTGGCCGAAACCACGCGCGTGCCCGCAGAGAGCTTGGTCAGCGAGGCGGTGGCCGCCGCATCCGTATTCACCAAGTTGCGATGCGCGACGTTGGCCGCGAAATTGGAGATGACGTTAAGTGTCATGACAGCGCTTCCTTCACTGTTAGGCCGGCGATGATCCCGTTGCCCGACTCTCGGTCACTCGTGGATGCTGCCGGTCCGTCCATTCCTCGTTTCCCTCGTCCCGCTGGCGCCGGCCGTCTTGTGCCCGATGCGCGAAGCGGGGAGCATTCGTGTCTTCTCGACAAAAATCTTTGCTCCGCACGCTTCAGAGCAAACCGCGGGCCAACCGTGCCGGCGCGTCATAATCGGTTGAATTTTATGGAAATTCTCTGGAACGCCGGAGAGGGCCCCGGCCGTGGGCCAGGGCGGAGGCGGAAATTATTTCTGGGTGCGGCGGAAATCTATGCCACGGCCTTAGCAAAAGTTGCCGCCGCACGATTCAAGACGCGGCGGCGATCGCGAGCCGCAATGGCGAAGGAAAACGCCCCGGAATCGGCATCGGGAACGGGACGGTCGGCGCGGGGAGCGCCGCCGGGAACGCGCCGCCGGGAAAGCGCGGCCGCGCGTGATCGGAAGCGCTAGGCCGAAAGGGCGATGGAAGTGGTGGGGATCTGCTCCGCGGCGGTCTTGTCGCCGGCCGCCTTGGTGGGAGCGGACTTGGGAGTGGATTGGGGAGCGGGCCTGGGGGCGGCGGCATTGGGGCCGGCCGCAACCGGAGCGGCGGCGTTCGGCCCTTCCTTGGCCTGCTGCTCGGCGACGGCGTGCCAGGAGCGCCGCAGCGGGTCCAGGAGGCCGATGACGTCGCGGGCGGGGCCGGGGTTGTTGTGCAAGTCCACCTCGGGAAGCTTGACCAACATGAAGCGGTAGAGGCGGTCGAGATTGGCGGCGATCTCGGCACCCTTTTCGATATCCAGCGTCAGCCACAGGTGGTTGATGATATCCATGGCCCGGCCGTTGGCCCGCCAGCGGGCCTCGATCTCGCCTGCTTCGATGGCGCGGATGGCCTCGTGCAACGAGCCGATCGCCTTGTCGAGCAACATCGCGACCAGCTTCGCCGGCGAAGCCGAGAGGACCTGCTGCATCTGGTATTTTTCGGTGACGTTGCGCGCCATGTGGTAAACCCCGTTTTTTTGTTACGGCGTTTTGGTCGAAAGTGTCCGCCCGGTCCGGCCGGTATCGGGCCTTACCCGTTCTTCTGGCTGTTGGAGAGGGCGTCGAAGGTCTGGGTGATGCTGTCCCTCAGAGTCTGGGCCTTGGCCAAGGCGGTCTCCATGGCGATGAACTTGTCGGTCAAGCTCTGCCTCTGGATGGCCAGCCGGTCCAGGATGGACTGTTTGCGGTCATCGGCGAGCTTGTTCTGATCCGTGAGCGACTGGATGTCGGTTTGCACGACTCCCGTCGTCGTATCGAGCATGTTGTTCAGCGCCGACCAGAGTTGGGTTCCAAGACCGACCGTGATTCCCAGCTGCACGCCGCTCACGTCGCTGGTGCCGTTGTAGAACACCTGCAACCCCTCGGCAGTGCTGCCGCTCGTGACGGTCAGCGACCGGCCGGATGCCGTCACGGTGCCGTTGTCGGTTCCGTCGGCGAGGCCGCCGATGTTGGCCTGACCCACCAGATAGGTGTCGGTGGTGAGCCCCAGCTTCGACACCAGATCGCCGGTGTCCCCGCTGACCACGATCGGATCCTTGGTCGAATTCACCTGCAGGCGATAGTTTGCGCCGTCGGCCACCACGCTCGCGGTCACGCCGGTGATACCGGCATTTTTGATCTTGTCGGCCAGTGTCTGCAGCGTGTCGTCGTTGCCGCCGGCGCCGTCGGCGTCGTAGGTGATGACGACGCCGTTGATCTGGAACGTGCCGGCGGTGGTGGCGCCCAGGCTGTTGACCGCGTCGCTCAGCACCGCGTTCTTGTCCAGGACGGCTGCGCCCGTCTGTTGGGCCGCACCCACCTTGCCGATGTTGAGGACATAGCCGGTCGCGCTGGACGATGTCTTGCTATTGAAGCCGAGCAAGGCAACCCGCGGGTCCGAGGACGAGAAATCGAATGTCAGCAAGCGCTGCACATCGTCGGGGTTGTTGAGCAGGGCGGTGTCCAGCTTGCTCTCGTCGAGCACCAGCGAATTGGCCTTGGTCGGATCGCTGACCGTATTGGGGTCGGCGAAGGTGATGCCGATCTGGGCCAATACGGTGAAGGCGTCGCTCACGCCGCTGACCGGACTGCCCAGAATCTGCGACAACTGCGAGGACACATTGGCCACCGTGCTCGAGCCGAACAGAACGCCCGCACTGCTGGACTTGGTGCCCGTGTTCGGATCGGTCAGAGTCTGGGTGTTCAGGAACGCCTTCAGATCGTTATAGGCGCTTACGAACCCCTGGATGCCGGATTTGACGCCCGCCAGGTTCTGCTGGATGTCGAGCTTGATGCTGGTTCCTTCTTCGGCCTGGAACAGGGTCAAGGTGACGCCTTGGAACAGGTCGGTGATGGTGTTGCTCGAGCGGTTGATGACCAGCTGATTGTCGAGGCCGAGAGCGGCGCCGAGGCCGTTCGTGTCGTTGATGGTGATGGGGGCCGCGCTCGTGTCCGTGATGACCAGGCGCACGCCGCTTCCGTCGGCGACCAGAGAGGCCGAGGTTCCCGCGTCGAACACCGCGTTGCCGGCGCCCGCGGCCGCAATCGCCGCGTTGATGTTGTCCGTAAGGTTCTGCACCGTATCGGTGGACGTGTAGTTCACCGTCACCGTCTGACCGCCCACCGTGATCCCGATCGATCCGGGGAAGGTCGCCTGCGCCGCCACCGTGCTGAGCTTGGCGGTCGGCGTGGCGATGAAATCGGATTCGAACCGTTTTGGATCGAGCAGGCCATCGGCCGTGAACGCGGCGGTCTGGGCCGCCTGAAGCTCGTTCAGGTAGGTGCTGCCGCCGCTGTCATAGATGCCGAGCTTTGCGGCCCCCAGGATTCCGCCCGTCTCGTTCGCGAACGTGATGTCGGAACCGGTGTTCTTGTCCGTGAGCGACAGGATGAACTGGTTGCTGCTCACTTGGACGATGCTGGCGGAAACGCCGGTGGCGCCGGTGCCGGTATTGGCGTTGTTGATGCGGTCGCGGATGTCCTGAAGGGTGTCGGTCGCGCTGATGGTGATCGTCGCGGTGCCGGTGCTGCCCGTCACGTCGAACGAACCGCTGTAGCCGAGGGCCGTGGATTGGCTGGAAAAGGTATTGCTGCCCAGTTTGTGGGCGGTGGCGATACGGCGAATCTCGAGCGTATGGCTGCCCGCGGCCGCCAGATTACTGACGCTGACCCCGATCAGGTTGCTGGCGGAATTGGGAGCGAGCCCGTCCGTGCGGCTGGTGCTGGCGAAGGTCTGCTTGGCGGCGAAGAGGTTGCCGGTATTGTCGACGGTGACGGTTCCGCGCAGGCTGGCGAGCGCATCCTTGAGCGCCCCCAGCTTCGTGTTGAGGTCCTTGAGGGCGGCAATTTTTGCCTCGTTGGCGGTGATCTTCTTGTCGAGCGAGTCGGCGGGGATCTGCTTGGCCGCAATGATCCCGTCGATGGCTTTTTGGAAGTCGATTCCGGAGCTTAGCCCAGAAAACGACGCCCGCCCGTTGGCGTCGATCGTCAGTCCCGCGACATTTAAGCCGGCCATTGACTTTGGTCCTTCGTCGTTGTCCTACGCCTTCCTATCAAGAAACGTGCCGAGGAACTCGCGCGTTCTGGCAAGCAGCCGGATCATTTCCTCCGAGGGGATCTGGTTCACGACCTTGCCCGTCTCGGCGTTGATGATACGGCCGACCACCTGTCCGGTGCCGCGGTCGATATCGAGCTGAAGGCGCGTATCCTGCTCCTGTAGCGCTTGGCGGAAATGCACGGCGGCGATTTCCGTTTCGCTCCGGCTCTGCACCTCGGCGGCTTTTGCCTCCACTACCGCCGCGACCTTCGGGGCGATGAGTTGAGTTTGGGCCGTCGTGTCCCTGTGTGGTTCGACTCTCGGGACAGACACGGCCGCTGTCGCATTCGTGATGTCCACTATCCTACCCTCCGTTCACAAAGGCACTGCAGGCTTTGTGCCGAGGGGAATTTGGAGAGGGGGATTTTCCCCCTCTCCATTTCCTTACTCTTTACTGGAACAACCGGAGGAGGTCCCGCGGCAACGAATTGGCCTGGGCCAGGGTCGAAACGCCCGTCTGCACCAGGATCTGCTTGCTGGTGAGGACCGAGATTTCGGCCGCGATGTCCAAGTCCAACAGGTTGCTTCGGGCCGCTTCCTGGTTTTCGATCGACGTCGCCAGGTTGTCGGCGGCGAACTGCAGCCGGTTCTGAGACGCACCGACACCCGCCCGAGCCTGGTTCAGGGTGTTGATGGCGCCGGAAACGGCCGTCGACTGGAGGTCGGCATTGGGAGCCGTCGTGATGTCACCGGTGAGGCTCAACGCCGCGGTGGTGATCTGGTTCACCGACACCGTGATCTTGTCGTTGGCTGTCACGCCGGAACCGACCTTGAAGTCGAAGCTCGTAGCTGCGGTCCCGTTGGTGCCGACGGCGACAGTGCCTAGCTCTCCAACCGTGAACGAAGCCGCGTTGTCGTTGGTGGTGAAGATGGTCGTCACGTTGAAGCTGACGTCGAAGCTGTTGGTGCCGTCAGAGAGCGTGACCGTCTTGGTGCCCGTCGAGGTCAGGTCCACCGAGCCGGTATAGGAGCCAACCGTCAAAGTCGAGGCTGCCACGCCACCGGTGGAGGCATCGACGCTGATCGCGTTGCTGGTAAGAGCCGTGGCCGCGGCGGCATCGATGCTGGCAAGCTTGATCGAAGACGCCTCGATCTGGCCGGCCGAATCAGACGTGAACGCACTCGCGCCGGACGGAGCGACGTCCGCCGTCTTGTCGAACGCGGAGTTGAGGGTCACGGTCGTGCCCAGCTGGTTGAACTTGACCGTCTGGGTGGCGTTGACGGCGATCGCGGCGGAGCCGACATCGACGCCCTGAGACACGCCGGTCGTCAGGTTCTTGGCCGTCAGAACGTTCGTGCTCGAGTCGTACGAGAACGTGAACACGGCCGTGGTTGTGGTCGTGTCCGTCACCGTGGCGTCGAACGCGATGCTCTGGAAGCCGTCGGCGGCCTGGACGTAATTGGTCGAAGAGACCTGGCCGTTCAGGCTCGTGCTCGTCACGTCGGTGCCGCTCAAAAGGGCCACGCCGTTGAACAGGGTATTGCCGGAAATACGGTCAATTTCCGAAAGGAGCTGTTGATACTCCCCATCGAGAATGCCGCGCTCCGTGCTGGACAGCTGACCGGAACCCGACTGAACCGCCAAGACCTTGGCGCGGGTCAGGATGTCACCGATCTTCGACAGGGCGCCGTCGGCGATCTGCAACAGCGAAGACGCCTGCGTGGCGTTCGTGCTCGCTTGTTTCAGGGCCTGGACTTCGGCGTTCAACCGAGAACCGATGGCCAGCGAAGCGGCATCGTCCTTCGCGGACACGACCCGCGAACCGGACGACAGCTTGGCCAGAGATGACGTCGCTGCAGCGTCCGCGTTTTGCAAATAGCGGTGCGAAACGTTCGCAGCGTAGTTGGAAATTACGTTAAGAGCCATTTGAGTCTCCTACATGGATAAAGGTTTAGCTTCCTGCTAACGGGGCTTCCTGCCCCCACGCCTACCCAGGCTTTCGCCTAGAGCGGATCGGATTGACGCAAATTCGGTGCCATCCGGTCCCGGTCTTTTTGGCTACAATGGGTTGGCTTCCGTCGTTCGGGCAAAATCTTCACTCCGCACGGCAATTATTTCCCTCCTTTGGCCGCCGTGACCGGGAAGAAATTGCCGGATCGGCAATTTGTGCCCGACGGCGCGGACCCGCAGTGCTTATCACACGGCCGGTCCCCCAGGCCTTTGGTGTGCCGTGCGGCGGCGAAGATCGTTCCTCCCGCCGGACGCAACCACCCTACGGCGATTTACTTAAGATTTTGTAAAGGTTGGGATGGGAAGGTCGGTCCCGGCGGCGGCGAAAACGGCGCTCGTGCAACGCGAAATGCACCGCACGGGCCGCGGCGAAACCGCAGTTCCAAATCAGCGTGGGGGACTTCATGACGGCAGGGCTCAACCGGGCGGAACGGCGGAAGGCGGAAAAGCTTCAACGCACCGACGTCCGCGGCCGTCCCGAGTCCAAAGGCGGTACCGTGACGGTCTCGTTGCGGGACATCCTCACCAAAGCCGTCAAACAGCACGAAAACGGGAATCTCGACGTAGCAGAGCCGGCTTACCGGCAGATCCTCGCCCAATATCCGAACCAGCAGGATGCGCTCCAGTTCCTCGGCGTCCTCCTTCATCAGAAGGGCGAGAGCGAGGAGGGGATCGCGCTGCTTCGAAAGGCCGCCGAGCTTGCGCCCGATAATGGCGATATTGTCGGCAATCTGGGGTCCGTTCTCATCCAGTCGAAACGCGTCAAGGAGGGGGAGGCCGCCCTTCGCCGCGCGCTTGAGCTCCAGCCCCAGAACGTGAACGTCCGCGTCAACCTCATTCGCCTCTTGGCCGACCTGAAGCGCATCCATGACGCGCTGCTGGTCTGCCGCGAAGGGATCGCTCTCCTGCCGCGCGCCACCCTGCTCTACAAGTATGTCGGCGAGATCCTCGTCCAGCAGCACGATTACACCGGTGCGGCCAAGGCGTTCGCCACCTGCATCGAGATCGACGGCAACGATGCCGACGCGATGAACGATCTGGCGGTGTGCCAGCGCGAGCTCGGCAATTTCGACGAGGCCGAGAAGCTGTACCGGCGGGCGGTGAAGATCGCGCCGGACATGATTCAGGTCCGGTACAATCTCGCCGCGTTCCTGTCTTCAGTGGGGCGAGTCGACGAGGCGAAGGAGCACCTGGACCGCGTGCTCGCCGCCAATCCCGACCATTGGATGACGATCACGGCTCTGGCGCTCAATCTGGCCGCGATGGGCCGCGAGGACGAGGCGATGAAGATGCTGCACCGCGTCGCCGAGGCCCACCCCGACGACGCCATCGTCTGGAACGACGTCGGCGCGCAGTTCATGCGCATGGGCCGGTTCGACGAGGCGCGCGCCATGTTCGCCCGCTCGGTCGAGCTCGATCCCAACCGGGTGGAGCCGCAGACCAACCTCGGCAACGCCTATATGAAACAGGGGTTCGGGCTCGACGCCATCCGCGAGTACGAGAAGGCGCTGAAGCTCCGCCCCATGCATCTCGAGGCCCACGTCGCGCTGTGCCGCATCCTGAAGGAAGTCTACCGTCTCGACGAGGCCAACATCTACGCCCACGCCACCATCAACCTCGACGGCTACGGGCCCAAATATTTTTCCAATCCGCTTCAGGTCTTCCGCGCCACCTGCGATTTCGCCGGACTCGAGGAACTTGGCGACATCTGGAAGATCATCGAATCCATCCGGCCCGAGGATCTGACGACGGCGCTGCTGCAGCTCGTCGTCTATGCCGAGGACCGGGAGTCGACCAAGCGGCTGGCCGGCCTCACCCGGCGCTGGGGCCGGGAGATGGAGCAGAAGGCCGAAAAATCGCCGCTGCCGGCGCGCCCGCGCCGGGCGCCGAACCCCAAGATCCGCATCGGCATCCTGTCGTCCGATCTTCGCTACCATTCGGTGTCGCGGTTCATGCTGCCGCTGGCCACCCGGTACGACCGCGATCGGTTCGAGATGTACTGCTATTCGCCCGTGCGCATGGACAACGACATCGTCCAGAAGCAATACCGGGCCAGCGTCGACAAGTTCACGTTCGTCACCAATCTGACCGACCGTCAGGTGGCCGAAGTCATCCGCGCCGACGACATCGACATCCTGATCGAGCTCAACGGGTTCACCCAGGGCTCGCGGCTGCCGGCCATCGCCTTCCGGCCGGCGCCGGTGCAGATAAGCTGGCTCGGCTATCCCTTCACCTCGGCTCTCAAGGACATGGATTACGTCCTCGTCGACGAATATCTGAAGCCCGAAGAGGACACCGGCCTCGTCGAGTCGCCGCTGGTGATGAAGGGGAGCTGGGTGTGCTTCGGCGAGGGCCTGCTGTTCGATCCGGTCGACATCGACCCCGTCCCACCGGCCGACCGCAACGGGTTCGTCACCTTCGGGACGCTGAACAATACTTATAAGTATACACCCGGCGCCATCGCCCTGTGGGCGGAGGTCATGAAGCGGGTCCCGGACTCCCGGTTCCTGATCGTCCGGCCCGAGTGCGGGTCTTTGGTGGCGTGCCGGAACATCGCCGAGGAATTCGCCAAGAACGCCGTCAGCCCCGACCGCCTCTACTACATCAACAACCGAAACCAGAAATTGCCGCATCTGGCCTATTACAACGAGATCGACCTCAGCCTCGACACGTTCCCGATCACCGGCGGCACGACCACCACCGAGGCGCTGTGGATGGGGGTCCCGGTCGTCACCCTCTACGGCCCCACCCTGCACCAGCGCATCAGCTACGCGCTGCTCCGCCATTGCGGCCTCGAGGAATGCTGCGCCCAAACCAAGGCGGAGTACGTGGAGAAGGCGGTGGCCTTGGCCTCGGACGTGACGCGCCTGCGCGCCTTGAAGGCCGGACTGAGGGGCAGGCTCCAGGCCTCGCCCTTGGCGCGGCCCGATCTCTTCGTCGAGAACTTCCAGGCGACCATGACCGAGGTCGCCGCCAAGCACGGGCTGCGGTGATCCCGGCGCGCGAGGTCTGGGGATGGACGCGCGGGACGGGCAACGAGCGGACCTGCCGCGGGCCGTCGGGCGGACGGCGCCGGACCTCCAAGCCTCACCCCTGATACCGGAGAGCAAGGACGGCCGCCGGGCGGAGCCCGACGGGTTCGACGCGCTCTATCCGCGCCTTCGCAGCAGCTCGGACCTCGACGGCATCGAAAGGCTGGGCGACCCCTTGGTTCTGGCCGAGGCGCTGCCGCCGGCGCGTCTGTTCGCCGTTCTGCGGTTCCTCCTGTCCGAGGCCCACGATCTCGCAAGCTCGCGGCGGCTGGCGGCGCTTCATCGCCGCTGGGGCGATTGGGTCCAATCGGCCGCGCAAGACCCGCTTCCCCCGCCCGGCCCACGCCGCCCAAGCGGGCGATTGCGCATCGGGCTGTTGTCCTCGGACCTGCGCCGCCATCCGGTCGGCGCCCACGTTCTGCCCCTGCTGCGCCACTACGATCGGGGCCGGCTCGAATTCGTGGCCTTCTCACCCACTCTCTCGCCGGGCGATCCGGTGCAGGCGGAAATCCGCGAGCATGTCGCCGCGTTCGAGGTGATCGGCGGACTCGGTCCCCGGGAGGCGGCGGCCCGCGTGCGCGAGGCCGGCGTCGATATCCTGCTCGAGCTCAACGGTCTGACGCCGGGAAGCCGCATCGACGCGCTCGCCTGGCGGGCGGCGCCGCTGCAAATCGAATGGCTCGGCTACCAGTTCACGACCGGGCTTGCCGCGGTCGACCATTTCCTGCTCGACCGCTGGAACACGCCCTCCGCCCCGGGGCTGCTCCATGAGCCGGTGCTGACGATGCCCGAATCGTGGGTGTGCTTCGCCGGCGAGGCGGAGCCCGCTCCTTCACCCGTGCCCCCCTCGCGCGCCAACGGCTTCGTCACCTTCGGCACGCTGGCGCATCCATTCAAGGTCACGAGGCGGGCGTTCGCCGTCTGGGCCAAGGTGCTGGCCGCGGTTCCGGATGCGCGGTTCCTGATCGTGCGGCCGGAGGCGGGAGACGCGGATTTCCGCGCCCATGTCATGGCGGCCTTCGCCCGGGAAGGGGCCGAGCCCGGCCGCATCGACTTCTTCGACAACGCCGCTGCCGGTGTTTCGCATCTCTCCTGCTACGACAGGATCGACATCGCGCTCGACACCGCGCCGGTCACCGGCGGGACGACGACCTGCGAGGGGCTGTGGATGGGGGTGCCGACCGTGACGCTGGTAGGCGAGTCCCTGCATCAGCGCCTGAGTCGAAGCCTCCTGTCCGGCGTCGGCCTGGAGAGGCTTTGCGCGGCAACCGTCGACGATTATGTCCGGATCGCCGCGGGCCTGGCTGCCGACGGCAAATCGCTGGCGCGTCTGCGCCGCGGGCTCAGGGCGCGCATCATCGACAGCGCCTTGGGCGACGGGCGCCGCTTCGCGCGGGCGTTCGAGACCGTGATGTTCGAGGCGGCGCGGCGCCGCGGCCTGGCGTGACGGCCCGGCGGCCGGCTCAAATCCGGAAGATGTCCTGAAGCAGGTTGCGGTTGGGCGTCTTGAAGACGAGGTCCGGCCCGTCCGAGAACGCAACGCAGTTCCCGGGCGTGTCGCGATCGATGATCGAGGCGCCCTGGGCCACCACGGTCCCGCGCCGGATCCGCGAGTCGCCCAGAATGACGCTGCCGGGATACATCAGCACGCCTTCCTCCATCACCGGCGATTTGCCGTTGTTCTGGCCCACGGTGCAGTTCTGATAGACCGCGAAATAGTTGGCGTAGGTCGTGCGCATGAGCACGATCCCCGGCGAGTGGCCGACGAAGAAGATGTCGGGCAGCACCGTGTCGTAGAAGCAGGAGAATCCGTTCAGCGCCTTGTTGAGATAGAACAGCTTGGTGCAGACGTTCTCATCGGCGCGGTTGCGCCAGACGGTGTTGGCCAGCAGATAGAGGAAGACCGTGTTCTGCTCGGAATGGAGATAGTAGAACTCGTCGGGCTTCCACATCCGCGCCGCGTTGGCGCACAGGCGGAAGCGGTCCAGGGCTTCGTCGAGGTCGCGGCCGATGACCTCGCGTGCGTCGCCCACATGGTCGGGAAAGAAGTGAGCGAGCTGATCCGCGAGGTAGTCGCGGAACCGTTCGCGCGTGGTGCCGCGGAGATTCATCGGGCGGGTCTCATGGCGTAGGACACGGTGCGGCCCGCGAGTGCCCGCCGGTCACGGCTTGCGATAGACGCGCAGCCGCAAAGGCCCGTAATCGCCGAGCGAGGGGATCACCGCGGCCACGCGGTGGAGCGGATGGTCGTAGTCGATGTCCTCGCCCATTTCACGCGCGTACCACGAGTAAACGAGCCGCGTGATCAAATGGTAGGACGAGAAGGGGTTGTCCTTGCGCTCGCTCTTCATGCGGGCGCCGAGGAACTCGTCGAAGGCGTCGGTCAGCCTGGTCAGGTGCGGATGCAGCGGCAGCGGCGGCAGGTCGAGCTCCGCGCGGTCGCGGTTCAGGCGTTCGTAGCCGTCGGCGTAGGACTCGATGAACAGCAGCCGGCCGCCGGGCGCCAGCAGGCCGATCAGCGCCTGGGCATAGCGTTTCTGCGTCTGCAGGCTGTCCATGTTCTGGAACACCCGGATGGCGTAGATGACGTCGAAGCCGTGGCCGAAATCGTCCTTGAGGACGTCGGCGCAGCGGAACGCGAGATTCTCGAGGCCGGCCTTGGACAGACCCGCCTTGGCGTTGGCGATCATGTCGGGGTTGATGTCGACGGCGGTGAAGTCGACCTCGGGGAACATGTCCGCAAGCCGCAGCGACGAGAACCCGTTGGCGCAGCCGAAATCCAGCACCGAAACGCGGTCCTTCTCGCCCGCGCAACGGGCGATGACCTCCGCCACCGCCCGGATCTCGATCTCGCGGACCCAGACGTCGTTGGCGTTGGCTCTCGGGTCCGTGCCGAAGCGCTGGGCGCGCTCCGACCAGAACTCAAGCATTTGCGCTTGCTTTGTGGACATAGCGTGAATTCGCCCGGCTGAAATAATCGACGATCGCATCCACCACCTGTTCCTGCCAGCCCCTGGGCATGGAGGAGTGCAGCGGCAGGGTCACGACCTCGGCGCCCGCCCGCTCGGTGACCGAAAGGTCGCCCTTGCGGTACCCGGCCAGGAACTTGAAGGTATGGCCGGGCTGCCAATGGATTCCGGTGTCCACGCCGCACCGACCGAGGTGGGCGCGGAAGTCGTCGCGCATCGTCGCCGGCAGGCGGACATAGAAGATGAACGGCGTCACGTTCTCGAAGTCGATCTTCGGCACCCGCAACTCCGCGATGTCGGCGAGCGCCTCGGTGTAGTATCGGCAGGCCTCGCGGCGGGTGCGGGAGATGCGGTCCATCTTGGCGAGCTGCGACAGCCCGATCGCGGCGTGAAGGTTGAGCAGGTGATAGCGGTACCCGACCCGGTCGACGTGGAAGGTCCAGGCCCGCTTGTTCTGGTACATGACTTGCGGCGGCTGGCCCATGCCCAGCAACCGCAGCTCGTGGAGCTGGCGCAGCTCGTCCTCGGTGCGCACGATCAGCGCGCCGGCGTCGAGGCAGGTCAGGGTCTTCACCGGGTCGAAGCTCAGCATCGTCATGTCGGAGAAGCTGCCCACCATCCGGCCGTGATAGCGCGAGCCCATGGCGTGCGCCGCATCGTGAATGACGCGAAGTTTGTGGCGGGCGGCGAAGGCCTCGATCTTGTCGTGGTCGGCGAGCGAACAGCCGTAGTCGATGGCCAGCACCGCCTTGGTGCGCGGGCCCACCAGCGTCTCGGCCTTGTCGACGTCGATGCACAGCGTGTCGTCGAGCACGTCGCACAGCACCGGGTCGGCCCCCAGGGCCAGGATCGCCTGAAAATCGGAAATGCTGTTGAACGAGGGGGTGATGACCTCATCGTCGGGCCCGACGCCCGCCAGGGTCAGCGCGACGTGCAGCGCGGAATGGCCGGTGTTGACGCAGGCGAGATACCGGTCGGTGAGCCCGAGATAGGACGTGAGTCCCTCCTCGAACTTGTGGACGTAGCTTCCCATGCCGAGCCAGCCCATGCGCAGGGCCTCGGTGGCGGCATTGATTTCTTCTTCCTCGATCAGCGGCTTAAAGACAGGGACCTGTTGCATGGACGGGATTTCCTCACCGGTTGTTAACCATCACGATCAACCAAAATGGTTGTTAATTCGTGAACGGACCGGTCCATCCGACTGAAACCCTTGCACCTATTTCCGCTTCCGGTTTCCGGTTCCGGCCTCCGCCGGCGCCGTCTCCAGCTTGTCGCGGAACTGCTGCACCAGCCAATCGAGACGAGTGGTGACATCGGCGGGGGCGAAACCGAACTCCCGCCTGAGGCGCGCGATCGACACTTCCGGAAATTCGACCTTCGGAGCGTCCGGCTCATAGCGGACGTCGCAGCCGGTGACGCGCGCCAGGGCGTCGGTGAGGTCGCGCTGGACCGTGTTGCGGCCGCTCGCGAGATTGTAGATGCGCGCCTTGCCCTCCTCGGCGATGCGCGGCAGCATCGCGGCCACGTCGTCGATGCCGACATAGTCCTTGGCCGAGTCGGGCGCGGTGTGCAGGACGATACGTTTCTTCCTGAGGGCGTCGCGGACCACCGCGTTGAGGAAGGTTTCGGAGCGCAGGTCCGGACCGTAGACGTTGGAAAGCCGCACCACCCGGGTGCCCTCGCGGTTGGAGTTGAGGCACAGGGTCTCCCCCATCACCTTCGAGGCGTTGTAGACGTCGTCGGGATCGTCCGGCCGCAGCACGAGCGCCGTGTCCTCGTCGGTGGACGAGGCCCGCCTATAGACCCGGGTGCTGGACAGATAGATGAGGCTGCGGAAATGGCCGTCTTCCAGAATCTCCCGCAGGCGGCCGATGTGGGCGTCCACGGTCTCGAACGGGCGGTTGCGGAAATCGGTCTTGAAACCGATGCAATAGAGGACATGGCCCAGGAACCGGTTGAGCGGGGTCGGGCTGTCGCGCTCCGGGGCCAGCACGTCGTGGCCTTGGCCGCGGAGGTGCCGGATCAGATTGCCGCCGATGAACCCGGTCGCGCCGAGAATGGTGTAGACGGAGTTTTTCACGAAGTGCGCCCTTTGGTGCCGCCGCGGCGATCCTAAAGGCCGGCCGCGACGGGCGCTCGGACGGTCCTGCGGCGGGACGCGCGGGCGCCGCCGAGCAGGGGAAAGGCGCGGTCGCGCTCGGACATCACCAGGCCGCGGCGGATCGGCCAGACGATGCCGATGGCCGGGTCGTCGAAACGGACGCCGCGCGCCGCCTCGGGCGCATAGGGCCGCGACATCTGGTAGCAGACCTCGGAATCGTCACTCAGGCTCTGGAAGCCGTGGGCGAAGCCTTCGGGCACGAACACCATGCGGCCGTTGTCGGCGGAGAGCTCGACGGCGCGCCATTGGAGATGCGTCCGCGAAGCGGGCCTCAAGTCCACGATCACGTCGAAGATCTTGCCCCGCGTGCAGCGCACCAGCTTGGCTTCGGCGAAGGGGTGAACCTGATAGTGAAGCCCGCGCAGCGTGCCGCGCTTGCGGTTGAACGAGACGTTGCATTGGGAAAACCGGGTCGGCAGGCCGTGGGCCGCGAATTCGTCGGCGCACCACGATCGCGCGAACCAGCCGCGCTCGTCCTCGTGCCGTTCGAGGTCGATGAGGACGGCGCCCGGCAGGCCGATGTCGCGGAAGATCATGGGTGCTGTCCCATCACGGCAGCACGGTGACCTGGGGAATCGGGATCACGAAGCGGCCCCGCCATTGGCGGATGAAGGCCATCTGCTCGATGATCTCGTCCTTCAGGTTCCAGGGCAGGATCAGAAGGTAATCCGGCTTCGTCTCGCGCACCTTGTCGGGCGAAAAGATCGGGATGCGCGAGCCCGGCAGGTAGAGGCCCTGCTTGTGCGGGCTCTTGTCCACGGTGTAGTCGAGGAAATCGGTGCCGATGCCGCAATAGTTCAACAGCGTGTTGCCTTTGGCGGGCGCGCCGTAGCCCGCCACGCTGCGCCCCGCCTGTTTGGCGCTGATGAGGAACTCCAGAAGGTCGCGCTTGGTCGCGCGCACCTTTTCGACGAATCCGCGATAGGTCTCGATCTTGTCCAGTCCGGCTTCCCGTTCCGCCTGGCGCACGGCGGCAAGCCGCACCCCCGTCTCGCGCGAGGACGCCTTGTGGCAGGCGTAGATGCGCAAGCTTCCGCCGTGGGTGGGCAGTTCCTCGACGTCGAACAGGCGAAGCCCGTGGCTGGCGAAGACCCGCTCCACGGCCAGGAGCGAGAAATAGGAGAAATGCTCGTGATAGACGGTGTCGAACTGGTTGAGCGCGATCAGCTTCAGGAGGTGCGGAAACTCCATCGTCAGCACGCCGTCGGGCTTGAGCGCGATCTCGAGCCCCGCGACGAAGCCGTTCAAATCGGGAACGTGGGCGAGCACGTTGTTGCCGACCAGGAGATCGGCCTGCTTGCCCATGAGAACGACCGCGCGTGCGGTCTCGACGCCGAAGAACCGGACCAGCGTCGGCACGCCCTTCTGCTCGGCCGCGCGGGCGACGTTGGCGGCGGGCTCGACGCCCAGCACGGGAATGCCGCGGCGCTGGAAGAACTGCAGCAGGTACCCGTCGTTGCTGGCCACCTCCACCACCTGGCTTTTCGCCCCCAGGCCGAAGCGCCCGGCGACCATCTGCGCGTAGGAGTCCGCGTGTTTGAGCCAGCTCTCGGACACCGATGAAAAGTAACTGTAGTGCCCGAAGAGCTGCTCGGGCGTCTGGAACTGCTCGAGCTGGACCAGGAAGCACGAGCCGCAAACGAAGGCGTGCAGCGGGAAGAACGCCTCCATGCGGCGGAGATCGGTCTCGGCCAGATAATAGTTGGCGGGCGGCGACACGCCGAGATCGACGAAGCTTTCGGTGAGCGGCGCGCCGCAGAAACGGCAGGGCGAGGGCTGCACGGTCGCGGGCTCGGCGGCGCAAAGTTTCGCCTCAGCAGTCATGCTCGTAGGCCTCGATTTGAGAGTGGGTCAGGCGTCCGGCGTCGCCGCGCCGCAGATGGCCCTTGTACCAATCGACGGTGGCCGCGGCGGCGCGCTCCACCGGCCAGGCGGGATGCCAGCCGAGCTCGGATTCCGCCTTGGCGATGTCGATGGAAAGAAGTTTGGCCTCGTAGACCGAGGTCCCGTTCACCGGATGCCAGCACGCGCCCTCGCCCCAAATGGCCGCGATCTCGTCGGCGATCCACGACACGGGTCTGGCGTCGGACGGGGCCGGCCCGAAGTTCCAGCCGCCGCTCCAGCGCGCGGGCTCCGCCATCAGCCGTTCGGCCAGCATCAGGTAGCCGCGCAGCGGCTCCAGCACGTGTTGCCACGGCCGGGTGGCGTGGGGATTCCGGATCAACAGCGGCCGGTGTTCGGAAAAGGCGCGCACCGCGTCGGGCACGATGCGGTCCTTGGCCCAGTCGCCGCCGCCGATCACGTTGCCGGCGCGCGCGGTGGCGATCCCGATGCGCCCCGTGCCGCCGTCGAAAAAGGAATCGCGGTAGGCGCGCACCACGATCTCGGTGCAGGCCTTGCTGGCGCCGTAGGGCTCGCGTCCGCCCAGCACGTCGTGCTCGCGGTAGCCGCGCGGCTGTTCCCGGTTGTCGTAGACCTTGTCGCTGGTGACGATGACCGCGGCCGCCACCGACGGGCACGCCCGCATCGCCTCCAGCAGGTGGACCGTGCCCATGACATTGGTGGAGAAGGTCTCGACCGGCTCGGCATAGCCCTGGCGCACCAGGGGCTGCGCCGCCAGATGCATCACGATTTCGGCCTTGGCGGCGCGCAGCGCGGCGGCCAGCGCGGGCAGGTCGCGCACGTCGGCGATCTTGGAGTCGACCAGCTTGGCGACCCCGAAGGCCTCGAAGAAACTGGGATCGGTCGGAGGTTTCAGCGCGTAGCCGGTGACGCGGGCGCCCAGGCGCGCCAGCCACGCCGCCAGCCATCCGCCCATGAAGCCCGTGTGTCCGGTGAGGAAGACGCGGCGCCCTTTCCAGAAATCACGGTTCACGCCGCCGGCTGACATGTCTGCCACACCTGCCAGGGGGCGCGGCCGCTCGCCCACATCTCGTTCAGCAGCTGCATCTCGCGGTAGGTGTCCATGCACTGCCAGAAGCCGGGGTGGCGGTAGACGCCCAGACTGCGCTCGTGCGCCAACGCTTCGAGCACGCCCTTCTCGAGGGTGATGTTCTCGGCCTCCGAAACGCGCGCGAACACGTCGCGCTCGAAAACGAAGAATCCGCCGTTGATCCAGCCGTCGGCCACCTGGGGCTTCTCGCGGAACGACTGGACGCAGTCGCCGTCGACCGAGAGCTCGCCGAATCGCGACGAGGGATGGACCGCGGTGACGGTGGCAAGCCGGCCCGAGCGCCGGTGATGCGCCAGCAGTTCGCCGACGTCCACATTGGCGACTCCGTCGCCGTAGGTCGCGAAGAAGGTCCGGCCCTTGACGTAGTTGAGCGCCCGCTTGATGCGCTGGCCCGTGAGGGCGTCGGCGCCGGTCTCGACCAGCGTGACGCGCCAATCCTCGTCGGTCCCGTTCGAGAGTGTGGTGACCGCGCCCGAGGCCATGTCCACCGTGAAGTCGCTGTTGCGGCGGTGGTAGTTGAGGAAATAGTCGCGGATGACGTCGCCGCGATAGCCCAGGCACAAAACGAAGTCCCGGCAGCCGTAATGGCGGTAGGTCTTCATGATGTGCCACAGGATCGGGTGGTTGCCGATCTCGACCATCGGCTTGGGCTTGAACTCCGTCTCCTCGCGCAGCCTGGTGCCGAAGCCGCCGCACAGGATGACGACCTCCAGATTCTCGGCTCCGGCGGCAGCCATCCGCCGCTCGGCCGGTTCGGCGG
>JBAVNO010000219.1:0-2459 GCA_049691095.1 Alphaproteobacteria bacterium
GCCGATTACATCGCCGGCATGACCGACCGCTACGCCCTCGACGAGCACCGCAAGCTGTTCGATCCGTACTCGGGCACCTGATGAACTTTTACAATACGTTACACAAGGACATTGTGGCGGCGCTTGAAGGGCTGGCGGCGACGGGGAAGGTTCCCGCCGGGCTCGATCTCACCCGCGTCGCGGTGGAGCCGGCGCGCGATCCCGCCCACGGCGACGTGGCCACCAACGCGGCCATGGTGCTGGCCAAGCCGGCCGCGATGAAGCCCCGCGACCTGGCCCAGCTTCTGCTCGGCCCGCTCGGCGATATTCCCGGCGTCACCTCGGCCGAGGTGGCGGGGCCGGGGTTCATCAACCTGCGCCTCTCGGATCAGTTCTGGCACGCGCGGCTGGCCGAACTGCTTGCGGCCGGCACCGATTACGGCGCGAGCGACATCGGCCGCGGCCGGGCCGTCAACGTCGAATATGTCTCGGCCAATCCGACGGGGCCCATGCACATAGGCCACGCCCGGGGCGCGGTCGTCGGCGACGCGCTCGCCTCGCTTCTGGCCAAGACGGGATACAAGGTCGCGCGCGAGTACTACGTCAACGACGCCGGCGCCCAGGTGGACGCGCTGGCGCGCTCGGCGCACCTTCGCTATCGCGAGGCGCTGGGGGAGACCATCGGGACGATCCCCGAGGGCCTGTATCCGGGCGATTATCTTCGCGACGTGGGCCAGGCCCTGGCCAAGCGCGACGGCGACAAATGGAAGGGGCGCCCGGAATCGGAGTGGCTCGGGCCTGTGCGCGATTTCGCCGTCGCCCGAATGATGGACCTGATCCGGGACGACCTGGCGGCGCACGGCGTCGCCCACGACGTGTTCACGTCGGAGCGCAACCTGGTCGAAGAGGTCAAGGTGGACGAGGCGTTCCGGGTGCTGGAGGAAAAAGGCCTCATCTACACCGGCGTGCTGGAGCCGCCCAAGGGCATGGTTCCCGAGGACTGGGAGCCGCGGCCGCAATCCCTGTTCCGCGCCACCCGGTTCGGCGACGACGTGGACCGGCCGCTCAAGAAGTCCGACGGCTCGTGGACCTATTTCGCCTCCGACATCGCCTATCACCTGGACAAGTACCGGCGCGGCTTTCGCACCATGATCGACGTCTGGGGCGCGGATCATGGCGGCTACGTCAAGCGGATGAAGGCGGCCGTGCAGGCCATCACCGGCGGGGAAGGGGAGCTGGACGTGAAGATCTGCCAGCTCGTGAACCTCATGGACAAGGGCCAGCCGGTGAAGATGTCCAAGCGCGCCGGCACCTTCGTCACGCTGCGCGAGGTGGTGGACGAGGTGGGGAAAGGCGTGGTGCGATTCATCATGCTGACGCGCAAGAACGACCAGACCCTCGACTTCGACCTCACCAAGGTCACCGAGCAGTCGCGGGAGAATCCGGTCTTCTACGTGCAGTACGCCCACGCGCGGGTCTGCTCGGTGGTGCGCCATGCGGAAATCGAGTTCCCCGATCTCGACGTCGGCCTGCCCGCGCTCGCCTCCGGACCGCTGCATCGCTTGACCGACCCCGACGAGCTTGGTTTGATCAAGGCCATGGCTGGCTGGCCACGGCTGGTGGAAGGAGCGGCGGAGGCGCACGAGCCGCACCGCCTGGCTTTTTATCTTTACGATCTCGCGGCGGCTTTCCACGCCCTTTGGACCAAGGGCCGGGACGCCGCGAGCCTGCGCTTTCTGGTCGCCGAGGACCATGAATTGACGGCCGCGCGGCTTGCACTGATCCGGGGCGTCGGCGCCGTGATCGCGTCGGGTCTCAGGATTTTCGGTGTCGAACCCCTCGAGGAGATGCGTTGATGCCTTCTGACGTGAACGAGAACAGCGACGAAAACGGCAATCCGCCGGAACTTCGCGCCGAGCCCCGCCCGGTGCAGCCGCGCTTCCGCAGGTCGCGGATGTGGATCGCCGTGGTGGCGCTCGCGGCCTTCGGCGGGTTCACCTGGTACGCCTACAAGCAGGCGATCAAGACCGGCGAGCAGACGGTGGCCCCGCTGATCGCCGCCGACGAACAGCCGACCCGGGCCAAACCCGAGGAGCCCGGCGGCATGGAAGTGCCGCATCAGGACAAGTCGGTGTACGAGCGGATGGGTTCGCAGGAGCCGCCGCCCAAGGTGGAGACGCTTCTGCCCCCGCCCGAGACTCCCATGGAGCGGCCCGCCCCGCCCCAGGAGAGCAAGGCCATGACCGGGATGCCGCCCACGGCAACGCCGCCTGCGTCCGAAACATCGGCCGCGGCAATGCCACCGGCGGCGCCGGTGGAGGCTTCGAAGGTACCGTCGGCCAAGGAAATCATGGAGGCCAAGAAGCTGGCCAAGACCGAGCCCTCCGCCGCACCTCCCGCCGCTTCTACTGCTCCCTCCGGCGCCCCCTTGGCCCCGCCCGAGCCGCCGCCGCTGGGCGAAGCCCCGGCGCCCACGAAGC
>JBAVNO010000220.1:0-1801 GCA_049691095.1 Alphaproteobacteria bacterium
AAGGCCGGCCGTGGCGCCCGGCGCAGCGGCAGCTTCGCTCGCCAAGCCGCGGCCCGGCTGTGCTATAGAAGCGCCTGTTGGGGAACGCGAAAACGCCTCGCGGTACGGCACGGGGAACGCGTGCGACACGGGGGCCCGTAGCTCAATTGGTCAGAGCCGGCCGCTCATAACGGTCTGGTTGGAGGTTCGAGCCCTCCCGGGCCCACCATCGCTGGAATGTACGCTGCAATTGGGCTCTACCTCGTCTTCGACTAAGAATAAAACTTTGGAAGCCGCTGGGGCATGAACATGGCCGCGTATTCGGAGAAAGAGTTACGGTATGCGCGCCCCGTGGCGCACGCCATTGAGCAAGATAGCGCTTTTCGTCAATGGTTGCTTGCCGGGACAAGGCACGGAGATGGCATTCTGGATGCTCGACCCGTCGGGGACGATGTCCAACGCAGTCTGAGGAGTCCGACACTTAAGGGTCCTTACTGGTTCAACTATTGGTGTGGCAAGGACTCAAATTGCCTTTGCCGTGTAGGAACCGGGATCGAAACAGATATTCTTTTCATCTTGGATTGCCCGAATAGTCGGCGTCTCGGCCTCCATATTGAAATCAAGCCGCCAGGCGAACCGCTTGGAAATGGACAGGCAGAATCGTACCCGCGTCGCGCAGCATGTTGGGCAGATCCGAGTACTAGGCCACGAACAGTTCCCCCGCATCAGGACTTCCTAACAGTATTGATCTGTGGACGCGAACTCGCCTCCGATAAGCGGATTCACAGTTTTGACAAGGTTGTCTTTCACGATGACGTAGCCCGGATGATCAAGCTTTACCCGGAAGCGTGATGCTAGGCTGTTCGGCGCGTCATGGCATAGAAATTGTGACAATCGAGTGCCCAGTTTGACCCTGGTTGGTCCACCAAATTCGATCCAATAGACGACGAGCATCTCGCGCGCACGCATGATCACCGTCGCGTTGCTTCGTTGCGACTTTCCGTAAGCACGATAGTGCCCGCCAAACTTCGGATCGAAGCGGCTCGGTCTTAGCCCAGGGTCCAGCGGTATCCGGGCACCATCCAGGTCATGAATCCCACTCCGATGAGCGCGCAATTCCGCCTGCGCGCGTGGCCGCGTGTCCATGGCGCACAATTGATTTCGAATTTGTGCATGGCGCGGGGCATCACCGGCGCGCGGCCGTGCCCATATACGAATCGGCATCCGGCGCGGGGGAAACGCGCATGAGGAGAAAGCCATGACACGTAGGAATGCGAAGACGCGCCCCGTGAGGGATGCAAAGAGGCACGCCACGATGATTCGGATGCTGTGCATCGGACTGATCGCGGGCGCAACGATCGCCGGGATGACGCTCGCGCCGGTGCTTGCCAGAGCCGACGCACTTCCGTCGGCGATCGCGATCGCGCAGCCCGCAACGGCCCAAGGCGGGTCCTTCCCGGCGGTGAACCCCGGCCAGGAGCAGCCTTCCAACCCCAGCCTCTCGTCATCGGCAGGCGGGCTCGAGATCGGCGGCGCGGCCACGGGCATCGAGCCCACGTTCCGCGACACCCTGCCCAGCGATCAATCGCTCCACGGCCCGGCCCCGAGCGACCGCAGCCTGCAATCGCCCTCGCTCGAAAGCGGCGGCACGCTGAGAAGCGAGTCCGACATGGGATGGTGAGAGGCGGATGGTGAGAGGCGGATGGTGAGAGGCGGGTGGTGAGTGGCGGGTGGTGAGAGCCGGGCGGTAACAGGCGGGGTCTCCCGGCCCTCGCGGGGTGCCGCCCGCGCCGCCGGGCGCCGGGACCGCACGCCGCCGCAC
>JBAVNO010000221.1:0-14838 GCA_049691095.1 Alphaproteobacteria bacterium
TCGTGCGCAACATCGCCCGCTCGCTGCCGCGGCTCCTCAAGGCGAACGTGCCGTTCCCGCGCTGCGTCGAGGCCTTCACGGAGCCGACCATCCGCATCGCCGCCAGGAAGTATCTCGACGACATCGCCGCGATGTCGAACGGCGAGTCCTATGTGACCGACAAGATGCCGGGCAATTTCTTCCATCTCGGGCTGATCCACATCCTATTGCCCAACGCGAAGCTCATCCATTGCCGGCGCCACCCGCTCGACAATTGCTGGTCCGCCTACACCAACCGCTTCGCCGTCGGCCAGCAGTTCTCGTACGACCTCAAGAATCTCGGCCTCTATTACCGCGAGTATGCGCGCCTCATGGATCACTGGCGCAAGGTGCTGCCCGCGCCGGTGCTGGAGGTCCAGTACGAGGATCTGGTGGCCGACCAGGAGGCGCAGAGCCGCCGGCTCATCGAGTTCTGCGGGCTGGAGTGGGACGACAAGTGCCTCGAGTTCCACAAGACCGAGCGGCCCATCCGCACCGCGAGCTCGTGGCAGGTGCGCCAGCCCATCTATTCGAGCTCGGTCGACCGCTGGCGCCCCTACGTCTCGCACCTGAAGCCGCTCATCGACGCGCTGGGCGATCTGGCACCCGACGTTGCGCCCGCCGCGCAGAAGGGCGCGCGCAAGGCGAAGAAGTAGCCGGCGGCCAGGGAAGGAGCGCGCGAACGACCAGGCGGCGCCGGGATTACGCGCTCACGCCGCGGCGAGACCGGCTTCTATCCCCATCCAAACCATGCACACGAGCTGGACCGCGAAGAACGCGAAGCGGATGCCGACGGCGGCCGGCGTTTCCTCCATCGCCACATGGATCGTGGTCTGAAGGATTCGCGCCCCGAGCAACGCGAGCGCCAGCGCATCGAGAACCGGACTCGTCGCGTGGACGGCGGTGATGACCACGACGAGCGCGGTATACACGGGCAGGTTCTCGACACAGTTGGCGTGGGCGCGCATCGCGCGCCGGTACCTGGGGCTTCCATGCGGCGTGTCGCCCGGGAATTCGTTGAGCCTGGCGCGGCCGCTCAGGATCTTCGTCAATCGATCCACGCCGACGCAGACGACGAGGATCAGGATCGTCCACAGGGCGAACCCCAGAAGAACCCATAACGGTATCGTCATCTTCGCCCCCCGGCCTTGATACCACGAGTCCCGGCCACGCGCCGTGGCCGCTACCGGCGCCGGCGCGGCCGCCCCGGATGTCGAAAAAATACCATAAAAAACACGGGCCTCGCCGCTGCCGGCTAGGCCCTCGAAACTGGTGGAGCCAATCGGGATCGAACCGACGACCTCTACAATGCCATTGTAGCGCTCTCCCAACTGAGCTATGGCCCCATGAAGCCGCGCGGCCCGGTCGTGCCTGGCGTCGCGGGCCGATGGTGCGGGAAAGGTAAGGAGTCCCCTTTTATCCCCGCAAGAGAAAAAATCCGTTAAGGCCGCGGCCGGAGTCCTACGACCCTTCGCTCGAATCGCCCGAGGTCACGACCTTGGTGACGTCGTCGTCGGCGCCCAGTTCCGAGACGTCCTCGATGATTTCGTCTTCCTCTTCGGCCGCCACTTCCCCGACCTCCTCGAACTCCTCGGCGGCCCCGGGCACCTCTTCGATTTTGACCGGCTTCTCCTTGACGGGCGCCCGCGGCGCCTTCTCGACCGGCGCCGCGCGGCTGCGGCGGACCTTGGAGAACGCCTCGGGATCGAACGTGGTGCCGCATTTCGGACAGGCGATGCGGCTACGGCGGAGATCGTAGAAGGCCGCCCCGCACTCCTGGCAAATCCGCTTCTGACCCCATTGCGCCTTCGCCAAACGTCACCTCTTTCCTTATGATGTTCCGCGTGATTGCCAAGCGGTGATTCGACTGCCAATTGCCACGAAGCCCGGCCGCTGTCAAAAGCTAAATACGGGGCCGACCGGGGCCGGACGGCCCGTTTCGGGTCCCGGTCCTTTGTGCCCGACCGCCGGCCCGCGGGTCATTTTCCGCGGGCCCGAATTTCGATTGGCCGAATTCATGCCCTGGAATTCATGCCCTGTGACGTGACGTGACGCCGCTCATCGCCAACCGCTCCGGCCCCATCACCGGACGCATCCGGGTGCCGGGCGACAAGTCGATCTCGCACCGCGCCCTGATGGTGAGCGCGATTGCGGTCGGCCGCACCGTGATCTCGGGGCTGCTCGAAGGCGAGGACGTGCTGCGCACGGCCGCAGCGATGCGCGTGCTCGGCGCCACGGCGGTCCGCGAGGGCCCGGGGTCGTGGAGCGTCGAGGGCGTGGGCGTGGGCGGTCTTTGCGAGCCGGGCGACGTGCTCGACCTCGGGAACTCGGGGACCGGCGCCAGGCTCCTCATGGGCCTGGTGGCGACCCATCCCTTCACCGCCATCCTCACCGGCGACGCCTCGCTGAGGAGCCGCCCCATGGGCCGGGTGGCGACGCCGCTCGAGCGCATGGGGGCCCGGATCCTGATGCGGCCGGGCGGGCTGATGCCTCTCACCGTGCTGGGCGCGGAAAACCCGGTGCCGATCCGCCATCGGCTCGCGGTTCCCTCGGCCCAGGTGAAGTCGGCGATCCTGCTGGCCGGTCTCAACGCGCCGGGAGAGACCACCGTGATCGAGACCGAGCCCACCCGCGACCACACCGAGACCATGCTCCGCCATTTCGGCGCGACGGTGCGGATCGAGGAGGCGTCCGAGGAAGGGCATCCGGCGGCAAAGGCGATAACGGTGGCCGGCTATCCCGAGATCGCCGCGCGGGACATCGCCGTGCCCGGCGACCCCAGCTCGGCCGCGTTCGCCGCGGTCGCGGCCCTGCTCACGCCCGACTCGAGGCTCACCATCGAGAACGTGGGGACCAATCCGCTCCGTTTCGGCCTATACCAGACCCTG
The DNA here is from genome assembly GCA_049691095.1 of Alphaproteobacteria bacterium. Lineage (GTDB taxonomy): Bacteria > Pseudomonadota > Alphaproteobacteria > DATDPM01 > DATDPM01 > JBAVNO01. The sequence continues at coordinate 2,907 of JBAVNO010000221.1, forward strand.
AAGGAAATGGGCGCCGACATCGTGCTGTCGGCCGAACGCCGCGAGGCCGGCGAGGGCGTGGCCGACATCACCGTCCAGGCGTCCCATCTTCGCGGCGTCGACGTGCCGCCGGAGCGGGCGCCGACCATGATCGACGAATATCCGATCCTGGCCGTGGCGGCCGCCTGCGCCGAAGGCGTCACCCGCATGGAGGGGCTGGCCGAGCTGCGGATCAAGGAATCCGACCGCTTGCGCGCCATGGCCGAGGGGCTCGAGGCGTGCGGCGCCCGGGTCGAGATGACCCACGACGGCCTGACCGTCCACGGCACCGGGGCCAGGCCCAAGGGCGGGGCCACGGTGACCACGTCGTTCGACCATCGCGTCGCCATGGCGTTCCTGGTCCTGGGCGGCGTCTCGGCCGAGCCGGTCATAGTCGATGATTCCGAGTCCATCGCCACCAGCTTTCCCGGATTCGCGGCCCTGATGAACGGGATCGGCGCCCGGATCGGCGCCCGGATCGGCCCCCAGATCGGCGCCCAGATCGGCCCCCGGCAGGACTGAGGGACAACGGGGATGGGCGGCGGCGCGAAACCCTTCGTCGTGGCGTTGGACGGGCCGGCCGCGGCCGGCAAGGGGACCGTGGCCAGGAGACTCGCCGCCCATTTCGGCTTCGCCTATCTCGACACCGGCCTCCTCTACCGGGCGGTGGGGTTGCGGGTGCGGGAAGCGGGCCATGACCCCTCGGACAAGGAGGCGGCGGTCGCGGCCGCCAGGGCGTTGCGCGCCGCCGACCTCGAGGATTCCCGGCTCCGAACCGACGAGGCCGCCGAGGCCGCCTCGGTGGTGGCGGCAATTCCAGAGGTGCGTCAGGTACTTATAACATTCCAGCGGGGGTTTGCCGGCAATCCGCCGGATGGCGCCAAGGGCGCCGTCGTGGACGGGCGGGACATCGGCACCGTGGTTTGCCCCGACGCCGACGTTAAGATCTTCGTCACCGCGAGCCTGGAAACCCGCGCCGAACGGCGGGTTAAGGAGTTGCGGGAGCGGGGCATCGCGGGTATACATAGCCGCGTTCTGCGGGACATGAAGGATCGCGACGCCCGGGACAGCCAACGTGCTGCCGCGCCGATGCGGATGGCGGAAGATGCCGTCCTCTTGGACACGACCGGGCTCGATGCCGATGAAGTTTTCGCCGCAGCCCTGACCGTGATCGAACCGCGCCTGCGCAAGGCCGGGGCCGGTTAGCGGTTCGGGTTCCGATCCGGCGTTTTCCTCGCCCGACGGTCGTCGGGCCGGGCTTTCATGGTCCAAGCGGTTGCAGCAAGCCCGTTCCGGGGTTGGGCGGGCGATGGGAATGAAGGCGATTCGGGGCCGACCCGCGAAGTGGCGGGGTGCGGGTTGTATTTTCGTGATTCAGGAGAACGCATGGCGCAGGAGTTGAGGGTCGAAACGCAAACCAGCACGGGCGGGCTGCAGACCGGCGAGAATTTTGCCGCCCTCCTCGAAGAGACGCTCGGCAAGTCCGAGCGGTTCGAGGGAACCGTCGTCAAGGGCCGGATCGTGGCGGTCGAGAACGATATGGTGTTGGTCGACGTCGGCCTCAAATCCGAGGGCCGCATCCCGCTCAAGGAATTTGCCACCGGCGGCCGTGCGCCCGAGGTGAAGGTCGGCGACCGGATCGAAGTGTTCGTCGAGCGGGTCGAGGACAAGAACGGCGAGGCGATGCTGAGCCGCGAGAAGGCGCGCCGCGAAGAATCGTGGACGGCGCTCGAGCAAGCCTTCAAGGACAACCAGCGCGTCACCGGCGTCATCTTCGGCCGCGTCAAGGGCGGGTTCACGGTCGACCTTTCCGGCGCCGTCGCGTTCCTGCCCGGAAGTCAGGTGGACATTCGCCCGGTCCGCGACATCGGACCGCTGCTGGGCACGCCCCAGCCCTTCCAGATCCTGAAGATGGACCGCCGCCGCGGCAACATCGTGGTGTCGCGCCGCGCCGTGCTCGAGGAATCGCGGGCCGAGGCGCGTTCCGAGCTCATCTCCGGCCTGTCGGAGGGACAGATTCTGGAGGGTGTCGTCAAGAACATCACCGATTACGGCGCCTTCGTCGATTTGGGCGGCGTCGACGGCCTTCTCCATGTCACCGACATCGCCTGGCGCCGCATCAACCATCCCTCCGAGGTTTTGAGCATCGGCCAGAGCGTCAAGGTCAAGGTCATCCGCTTCAATTCCGAGACCCAGCGCATCAGCCTGGGCATGAAGCAGCTGCAGCCCGACCCGTGGGAAGGCGTCGCCGCCAAGTACCCGGTGGGCACAAAATTCAAGGGCCGGGTGACGAACATCACCGACTACGGCGCGTTCGTCGAGCTGGAGCCCGGGATCGAAGGCCTGGTCCACGTCTCCGAAATGAGCTGGACCAAGAAGAACGTGCATCCGGGCAAGATCGTCTCGACCAGCCAGGAAATCGAGGTCATGGTGCTGGACGTCGATTCGGAAAAGCGCCGGATCAGTCTCGGCCTCAAGCAGTGCCTGGAAAATCCCTGGGTCTCCTTCAAGGCCAGCCACCCGGTGGGCAGCGAGATCGAAGGCGAGATCAAGAACATCACGGAATTCGGGCTGTTCGTGGGCCTGCCCGGCGAGATCGACGGCATGGTGCACCTGTCCGACATCGCCTATGGCGTTTCCGGCGAGGACGCGGTCAAGACGTACAACAAGGGCGACAAGGTCAAGGTCAAGATTCTCGACGTCGATGTCGAGAAGGAGCGCGTCAGCTTAGGGATCAAGCAGCTTGCCCCGCATCCGGTCGAACCCGAGGTTCAGAAGTTCAAGAAGGGCGACGTCGTCACCTGCACCGTGTCGGCCGTGCGGGACAACGGCATCGAAGTGACGCTCGCGGACGGCAGCCGCGGATTCGTCCGCAAGGCGGACCTTTCCCGCGACCGCAGCGAGCAGCGCCCCGACCGCTTCGCGGTCGGCGAGCGCGTCGACGCCAAGGTGATCGGCACCGACCGCAAGGAGCACCGCCTCAATCTTTCGGTCAAGGCGCGCGAGGTCGAGGAGGAGAAGGAAGCCATGGACCAGTATGGCTCGTCCGACTCGGGCGCCAGCCTGGGCGACATCCTGGGCGCGGCCCTCGACAAGGCCAAGAAAGAGAGCAAGCGCAAGTCCAAATCGGACGATAAGTCGGACGATCAATCGGACGATGACGAGGGAACGGAATAGACCCTCGGCAGAGGAGCCGCCGCGCTAGGCGGCGGAGGACAGAGCCGTGTCGCTCGAACCCGACGAGCGCGTGTTCCGCAAGCGGCTGAAGCGCCGCCTCACCATCTGGCGAATCGTTGCCCTCCTGGCTGTCGTGGCCGTGGTGGCGCTTGCCTTCGAGCGCGGCGGGCGCCTGCCCCAGGCCAGCCACATCGCCCGCCTCAGCGTGACCGGGATCATCCTCGAGGATCAGGATCGTCTCCAGACCCTGTCCCAATCGGCCAAGGACGCGTCCGTCAAGGCGCTGATCGTCTACATCAACAGCCCGGGCGGCTCGGTGGTGGGCGGCGAGTCCCTGTTCCGGTCCCTTCGCGCCGTCGCCGCCGCCAAGCCGGTGGCCGTCGTCATGGGCGAGATGGCCACCTCGGCCGGATACATGACGGCCCTGGGGGGAGACCGGATCTTCGCGCGCGAAGGCTCGATCACGGGCTCGATCGGGGTCATCCTCCAATCCACCGACATCACCGGCCTGCTGGAGAAACTGGGCATCGCCACCGAGGCTCTGAAAAGCGGGCCGCTCAAGGCCGTGCCCTCGCCGCTCGAACCCCTGACGCCCGAGGCCCGGGCCGCCACCATGGACGTCATCCGCGACGTCTTCGACATGTTCGTGGGGCTGGTGGCCGACCGGCGGTCCCTGTCCCGCGACCGGGCGCTGGGGCTTGCCGACGGCCGCGTCTATACCGGCCGCCAGGCCCTGGCGAACGGCCTCGTCGACGAGATCGGCGGCGAGCAGGAGGCGATCGGCTGGCTGGCCGCCGCCCATGGCATCGACGCCAGGCTGCCGGTCAAGGACCTGGAGGGCGCCGAGCCGGTCCGCCTGTGGCGCCGGCTGGCCTCCGCGGTAACGGGAAAAGCGTTGTTTTCTGAGAGACTTACCCTTGACGGTCTGGTTTCGCTCTGGCACCCTAATTTGCGTTAGGCTTACAGATCGCGCCGCTTTCCGATAGCATTTCGGGCGCAAGAGCGGGATGAACACGCTCGCGGTACCGCCTCGGGTCGAAACAGGGGGAACGCTCCGCCATGACGAAGTCCGAACTGATCGCCCGGCTTGCGGAACGCAACCCGCACCTCTACCTGCGGGACGTGGAGCGCATCGTCGCCACGATTTTCGAGGAAGTATCGGCCGCGCTTTCCCGCGGTGATCGCGTCGAGCTGCGCGGTTTCGGCGCCTTCTCCGTCAAGCACCGCGAGGCCCGGGTGGGACGCAATCCGCGCACCGGCGCCACGGTCCATGTCGCCGAAAAACACATTCCGTTCTTCAAGACCGGCAAGGAGCTGCGGGAGCGGCTCAACGGCAAGCGCTAGGACGGCCGGCCTCGATACGGCCAGCGCCGGAACCGAAAAAGCGCCGGTGGGCCGCGCGTCCCGGTGGCCGCCGGCAAGGATGAACCGGGGGCGATCGCCTTGAGATTACCGTTGTGGATCCTGGTCGTGCTCGCGGCCGCGATAGCCGTTCTTTTCGTGCTGCCGAATCGCCAGCCGGTGGAGCTGACGATCTGGCTCATGGGGGACCGGGTGGTGCTCCCGCTCTATCTCGCCATTTTCGGCGCGGTTTTCTTCGGCTTTTTCGTCGGCTGGATCGCGAGTTGGTTCTCGCAGGGCAAATGGCGTAAACGCGCCCGCGAGCGGGCCCGCCGCATCGAATTCCTGGAGCGGGAGTCGCTGAGGCTGTCCGATCAGGTCGCGAAATTAGAGGCCGATACGGCGGCCAGACTTCCGGCGCCGGTTCCGGCATCCCTCGATCCGCCCCAGGGCTGATGCACGGCTGACGCGGATGGGCCGCGCGCGATTCGCGCGCGTTTACGCTTGGATGTCGAGATGATGGCCGCGCCGGTGTTCGGCGCGCGCGCGCGACGCCGCGGAATGCTCCGAGTGCCGCGAAGCATCGAGGCCTTCGGCCACTTGTTTGCGCGATACCTGTTCGCGCTCGGGCACCGGCTTGCGCACCGCGGCAACCGCCGTCTGGTCGACGTAGGCCGCCATGCCTTGTGGGTTGGCTGCGATATCCATTTCCGGGTCCTCGCGGATCGGGTCGGGCCGGCGATATGACGCCAGCATCATCTCAATATGGGGTGTCGCGGTTACGATTTCTTCAATCCTAAAATTCGATCGTTCGCAAATTGCGACGAATTTTAGGAGAATTCAGCCGGGCGACGCTTCGATCTCCGACACGCCGACGCCCATCAGCGCCAACACGCCCATGGCCACGAACAGAATCGCGGCCGCGATTCGCACCGCGCGCAACGGCAGGAAACGCAGCACCGCCTGACCGGCCAGCACCACGGGCACGTTGGCGAGCAACATGCCCGCCGTGGTGCCGGCGATCACCGCGGCAAGCGTGCGATAGTGAGCCGCCAGCACCATCGTGGCGAGTTGCGTCTTGTCGCCCATCTCGACCAGGAAGAAGCCGACCAGCGTGGAGAGGAACGCGCCGTATTCCCGCGCCGCCTTGGGCGCCTGATCCTCGTGCAGGCGGTCGGGCTTGAGCGCCCACAGGCCGATGGCGACGAACGATGCCGCCACGATGAGCCGGGCCGCCGGCCCTTCCACGAATTGCGTCGCTTCCTCGCCCAGCCACGCGGCCCCGGCATGGTTGGCGAGCGTCGCCGCGAACATGCCGGCGATGATCGCGAGCGGCCGCTGGAAGCGGAGCGTCAGCATGAGGGCGAGCAACTGGGTCTTGTCGCCCACCTCCGCCAGGGCCACGACCACGACGGACGTGAGCAGCGCTTCGAGCATCGAATGAGAGTCGGCCGGAGTTGGAACGGAGACGAGTCCGGGCTCGGGGATCGCCGAGAGACGGACCTTATATTCTCCCGCCGCGCACCCGGCAAGAACGCCTAAGGCCCGCCTGTCGACCGCGCCTCCGGTATCGGGCGGAGGCGCGATCTGCTATACCGCCGGATCACACATCGCCGTCTGCCGTGTCATGGAAAGAACCGGTCCCGACAATCCCGTCTTCTGTGCCCTGGACACGCCCGACCTTGGCGCGGCGCGGGTCTTGGCCAGCCGCCTCAAGGGATCGGTCGGCGGGCTGAAGCTGGGCCTGGAGTTTTTCGTGGCTTTTGGTCCGGCCGGCGTCGGAGCCGTCGCGCGCGAAGGATTGCCCATCTTCCTCGATCTCAAGTTTCACGACATCCCCAACACGGTCGCGGGCGCCGTCGGCGCCGCCGTCGCGCTGGGCCCCGCCTTTCTCACCATCCACGCCGCGGGAGGGCGCGAGATGATGCGCCGCGCCGCGGAAGCCGCCGCCAACGCGGCGCAAAGACAGGGCGTGCCGCGCCCAAGGCTCGTGGGCGTCACGGTCCTGACCAGCCTCGGCCCCGACGACATGGGCGAGATCGGGTTCGCGAAAACGCCCGCGGACCAGGTGCTCAAGCTCGCCGCGCTGGCCCAGGACGCCGGCCTCGACGGCGTCGTCTGTTCCGCCCACGAGATCGCGGCGGTCCGCAAGGAATGCGGCGCGGATTTCACGCTGGTGGTTCCCGGCATCAGACCGTCCTCGACCTCGGCCGACGATCAGAAGCGGGTGATGGGGCCGGCCGAGGCCATGAGACGGGGCGCCGATTACCTGGTGATCGGGCGGCCGATCACCGCCGCGGCCGACCCGGCGGAGGCCGCCCGGCGCATCATGGCCGAGATCGCGGGCGGGTAAGGGCGCCATGGCCGTCACGGTGAAAATCTGCGGCGTCAACTCGGCCGAAGCCGCCCGCGCGGCGGCCGAGGCCGGAGCCGGTCTGGTGGGGTTCGTCTTCTATGCCCCCTCGCCCCGGTTCGTCACCGCCGAGCAGGCGGCGGGGCTCGCCGCCCTCATCCCGGCCGGGGTCCTGAAGGTGGGCTTGTTCGTGGACGCCGGGGACGCGGACATCGCCCGCATGAAGGAGCGGGTGGCGCTCGACATGCTGCAGCTTCACGGCGCGGAGACGCCCTCAAGGGTGGCCGAGGTCAAGGCCCGCTTCGGCCTTCCGGTGATGAAGGCCGTGCCCATCGCGGCCGCCGCGGACGTCGAGGCGGCCAAGGCGTTCGAGACCGTGGCCGACCGGCTGCTGTTCGACGCCAAGCCGCCCAAGACCATGGTCGGGGCGCTTCCCGGGGGCAACGCGCTGGCATTCGACTGGCAGTTGCTCTCCGGCCGCCGCTGGAAGGCGCCGTGGATGCTCTCGGGCGGCCTCACGGCCGAAAACCTGGCCGAGGCGGTGCGGATTTCGGGCGCCCGGGCGGTCGATGTCTCCTCGGGGGTCGAGGACCGCCCCGGCCACAAGGACCCGACCCGGATCCGGGCCTTCCTGGCCGCCGCCAAGGGGCTCTAGGGCCCCCTGCCGCCCCATCCCGGGGCGCTTTTCCCCGTGGGCCCCCGGAGGGGCGCCGTGGGGCCGCCCGCGGGACCGCTTGGGGGACCCGCTGGGTATGGCCATCTTCGGCCAATCTTCGGGCCGTTGCGGGCCCTTGCGGCCCCTTGTCGCGGCCGCCGCCCGACCCCAAGTCCAGGGGTCCCTAATCTTTGACTGGACCGCCTGCGTGTGGTTCATTCGGCGGCGGTCCAGAGATCAATCGTTCCATGGAAAGAGTGAACACCTTCCGCGCCGGGCCGGATGAAGGCGGCCATTTCGGCATCTTCGGCGGGCGCTATGTGGCCGAGACGCTGATGCCGCTCGTGCTCGAGCTGGAGCGGGCCTACGCCAGGGCCAAGGCCGATCCCTCGTTCCAGAGCGAGTTCGAATATTACCTGCGGCAATATGTGGGCCGGCCCAACCCCCTCTATTTCGCCGCGCGCCTGACGGAGCACTGCCGCGGCGCCAAGATCTACCTCAAGCGCGAGGACCTCAACCACACCGGCGCCCACAAGATCAACAACTGCATCGGCCAGATCCTGCTCGCCCGGCGCATGGGCAAGCGGCGCATCATCGCCGAAACCGGCGCCGGCCAGCACGGGGTGGCGACCGCCACCGTCTCGGCCTTGTTCGACCTCCCGTGCACGATCTACATGGGCGAGACGGACATGGAGCGCCAGGCGCCCAACGTGTTCCGCATGCGCCTCCTCGGCGCCGAGGTGGTTCCCGTCACCTCCGGATCGAAGACCCTCAAGGACGCGTTGAACGAGGCGCTGCGCGACTGGGTGACGAACGTCGAGTCCACCTATTACATCATCGGCACCGTGGCCGGACCGCATCCTTATCCGGCGATGGTGCGCGACTTCCAGTCGGTGATCGGGACCGAGGTCCGGGCGCAGATGCAGGAGGCCGAAGGCCGGCTTCCCGACACGCTGGTCGCGTGCGTGGGCGGCGGGTCGAATGCGATGGGCCTGTTCTATCCGTTCCTCGACGACGCCGGCGTGCGGCTCGTCGGCGTCGAGGCGGCGGGATTGGGGCTCGAGACGGGAAAGCACGCCGCCTCGCTGACCGGCGGGAGTCCGGGCGTGCTTCACGGCAATCGCACCTATCTTCTTCAGACGGCGGACGGCCAGATCGAAGAGGCCCATTCCATTTCCGCCGGTCTCGATTACCCCGGCATCGGTCCCGAGCATTCCTGGCTCCACGACATTCACCGCGCCGAATACGCGACCATCCGCGACGACGAGGCCTTGGACGCGTTCCAGTTGCTGACCCGCCTCGAGGGCATCATCCCGGCGCTCGAATCGGCGCACGCCATCGCCCATGTCGCCAAGATGGCGCCCACGCTGCCGCGCGACAATCTCGTGGTCGTGAATCTGAGCGGCCGCGGGGACAAGGACATCTTCACCGTCGCCAAGGCGCTGGGGGAGAAGCTGTGAGCGCCGCCGGGACGCTGGCAAAGGCCGAGGCGGCGGCCGATTCGGGGCTCATCCGCAAGCGGTTCGCGGCATTGCAGGCCGAGAATCGCGCCGGCTTCGTGACCTTCATCACCGCCGGCGACCCGGACCCCGAGACCTCGCTCGCGCTGATGAAGGGCCTGCCCGCCGCGGGGGCCGACGTGATCGAGCTCGGCATGCCGTTCTCCGATCCCATGGCCGACGGCCTGGCCATCCAGCAGAGCAGCACGCGGGCGCTCAGGTCCGGCATGACGCTCCGCCACACGCTCGACCAGGTGCGCGCATTCCGCACCACGGACCGCACCACGCCCGTGGTCCTGATGGGCTATTACAACCCCATCTACATCTACGGCGTGGAGCGCTTCCTCGCCGACGCGCGGGCGGCCGGCGTCGACGGCCTCATCATCGTCGACCTTCCGCCCGAGGAAGACGCCGAGCTGTGCCTGCCCGCGATCGCGGCGGGACTCAATTTCATCCGCCTGGCGACGCCGACCACCGACGACGTGCGCCTGCCCGCGGTGCTCACCCACACCAGCGGGTTCGTATACTACGTGTCGATCACCGGCATCACCGGGGCCAAGGCCGCGGACATCCGCACCATCGAGGCCGCGGTCGCAAGGCTGCGCCGCCATACCGACCTGCCGATTGCGGTCGGCTTCGGCATCGCCACGCCGGAGCAGGCCACCGAGGTCGCCAGGGTGGCCGATGCCGCCGTGGTTGGCTCGGCACTGGTGCGGCGGATCGCCGGCAACCTCGATGAGGCGGGCCGCGCCAAGCCGGGTCTGGTCGAGGACGTCCTGTCGTTCGCCAAGACACTGGCCCGGGGCGTCGGGGCCGCCAGGTCCGCACGGCCATGAATTGGCTCACCAACTTCGTGAGGCCCAAGATCCGGGCCCTGGTCGCCAAGAAGGAAGTCCCGGAACACCTTTGGCGCAAGTGCCCGAGCTGCGGGCAGATGATCTTCCACCGCGAGCTGGAAGCCAATCTCCTGGTGTGCCCCCATTGCGAACACCACATACGGCTGCGCGCGCAGCAGCGTCTTTCCTTTCTGATGGACGGAGGCGCGTATCAGCGGGTCGAGCTGCCGAAGATGCCGGTGGACCCGCTGAAGTTCCGCGACGTGCGCCGCTATACCGAGCGCCTCAAGGAAGGCCAGACGCGCACCGGCGAGCAGGATGCGATCGTGGTGGCGCACGGCAAGATGGGCGGAATGCCGGTGGTGGCCGCGGCCTTCGATTTCGAGTTCATGGGCGGCTCGATGGGACTGGCCGTGGGCGAGGCCATCCTGGTGGCGGCGCGTCTCGCGGTGCTGCAGGACGCGGCGCTGATCGTGATCCCGGCCTCGGGCGGCGCGCGCATGCAGGAAGGCATCCTGTCGCTGCTGCAGATGCCGCGCACCACCATCGCCGTCAAGGAGGTCAAGGACGCGGGCCTGCCCTACATCGTGGTCCTGACCGACCCCACCAGCGGCGGGGTCACCGCCTCTTTCGCCATGCTGGGCGACATCGCCATCGCCGAGCCCGGCGCCGTGATCTGTTTTGCGGGCGCGCGCGTGATCGAGAAGACGATCAAGGAGAAGCTGCCCGAGGGCTTCCAGCGCTCGGAATATCTCCTCGAGCACGGCATGGTGGATATCGTCGCCCACCGGCGCGAGCTTCGCGACCTCTTGATCCGCATCACCGGACTGCTTAGGAATCGAGCGCCGGCGGCGGAGGTCGTCTCTCTTCCCCAGCCCAGTCTCAGCATCCCGGAAACGGTCGGCCGCCTATGAGCAAACTCGCCCTGCAAACACAAGAACCCGCACTGAGCACGGCCGAAAGCCTGCTGCAGCGGCTGTGGGCGCTGCATCCCAAGGTCATCGATCTGTCCCTGGAGCGGATCGAGCGGCTTCTCGCCGCGCTGGGCCATCCCGAGGAGAAGCTGCCGCCCGTCATCCACGTTGCGGGAACCAACGGCAAGGGCTCGGTGGTCGCCTTCCTGCGCGCGTTCTACGAGGCGGCGGGGCTGAGGGCGCATGTCTACACCTCGCCCCATCTGGTGCGCATCAACGAGCGTTTCCGCATCGCCGGGCGCCTTGCGAGCGACGAAGAGCTCCTGGACCTGCTCACCGAGTGCGAGGAGGCCAATGGCGGCCGGCCCATCACCTTCTTCGAGATGACCACGGCGGTGGTGCTCCTGGCGTTCTCGCGCATACCGGCCGAGGTGGTGATTCTGGAGACCGGATTGGGCGGACGGTTGGACGCCACCAACGTGGTGGCCCGGCCGCTCGCCACCGTGATCACGCCGATCTCGGTCGATCACGTACAGTTCCTCGGCAACACGTTGACCGAGATCGCGTCCGAGAAGGCCGGCATCTTGAAGCCCGGGGTCATGAGCATCGTCTGTCCACAGCCCGACGAGGCCGCCCGCGTCATCGCCGGGCGGGCGCGCGAGATCGGCGCCCCGCTGGTCCGTTTCGGGACCGACTGGACCGCCGAAGCCGCCCGGTCGGGCATGGTCTTCAAGGCCAACGGCGACACGCTCGCCTTGCCGGTGCCGGCCTTGGCCGGCGCCCACCAGATCGTCAACGCCGGGGCGGCGATCGCCTGCCTGCGCTGCAGCGCCGTCCCGGGGCTGCATCAACGCATCGACGATTCCGCCCTCGGCCGGGGATTGCGCGCCGTCGAATGGCCGGCGCGGCTCCAGCGCCTCACGCGCGGGCCGCTGATCGACGTTTTGGGGGCCGCGGGCGTGAGCGGCGCCATCGAGGTGTGGCTCGACGGCGGGCACAATCCGGGTGCGGGCGAGGTTTTGGCCGAAAACGCGCGGACGTGGTCGGACCGGCCGCTCCATCTCGTCTTCGGAATGCTGAACACCAAGGACGGCGTCGGCTTCCTGCGCCCGCTGGCGCCGACGGTCGCGTCCGCGCGC
>JBAVNO010000222.1:0-8104 GCA_049691095.1 Alphaproteobacteria bacterium
GGGGACAATGTGGCGATGACGGTGGAGCTGATCGCGCCCATCGCCATGGACGAGGGCTTGCGGTTCGCGATCCGCGAGGGCGGCCGCACCGTGGGCGCCGGCGTCGTCGCCTCCATCATCGCGTAGACGCGGCACCGGCGGTCCGGCGCGCGCGCCGCAAGGCGCGGCAAAGAGGGATCGGCGGAGGGCGCAGGGACCTAGGAGTGTAGCTCAACTGGTAGAGCACCGGTCTCCAAAACCGGGGGTTGGGGGTTCGAGCCCCTCCACTCCTGCCAGTGCTCTGGGCGTTCGGCCGGCATTGTGCGGACGGCGCCGGGCGGCAAGGCGGCGCGCCAAGGGAAACGAGGGAAACAGGAACAACGGGCAGGCAGCGGCACGCGCCGCCGCCCGGTAAGGATGAGATGGACAAGACTCCGACAAAAACCGCTTCGGCGCGGATGACGCCGGCAAAGTTCATTCGCGAGGTGCGCCAAGAGGTGTCCAAGGTCACTTGGCCGACGCGTAAGGAAACCGGCCTGACGACGGCGACCGTATTCGTGATGGTGATTCTTGCGGCCCTGTTCTTCTTCGTGGTCGATCAAACCATCTCCCACAGCATCCGCGTGATCCTGGGACTCGGGGGCTGACGGTCATGACGGGGCAGTGGTACGTGATCCACGTCTATTCGGGATTCGAGAAGAAGGTCGCGCAATCGATCCGGGAACAGTCCGTGCAGAAGGGCATGGCCGACCTGTTCGAGGAGGTCATGGTGCCGACGGAGGAAGTGGTGGAGATGCGCCGCGGCGCGAAGGTCAGCTCCGAGCGCAAGTTCTTCCCCGGCTATGTCCTGATCAAGATGGACATGACCGACGAAACTTGGCACCTGGTGAAGAACACCCCCAAGGTGACGGGTTTCCTGGGCGGGAAAGGAAAGCCCGTCCCCATCACCGAGGCCGAGGCGATGCGTATCCTGCGCCAGGTCAAGGAGGGGGTGGAACGGCCCAAGCCCTCGGTCACCTTCGAGGTGGGCGAGCAGGTGCGGGTTTGCGACGGCCCCTTCACGTCGTTCAACGGCATGGTGGAGGAGGTCGACGAGGAACGGGCGCGTCTCAAGGTCGCGGTGTCGATCTTCGGCCGCGCCACCCCGGTCGAGCTGGAATATTCCCAGGTGGAGAAAGTTTGACCGACCGGGTATAAGCGCGACCGATCATCCGCGGGAGGCCAGCCATGGCCGCACCGCGACCCAGCAACCGCCAAAGGTTCACTGAGGACGTAAATGGCAAAGAAAATCACAGGCTATATCAAGCTGCAGATCCCGGCGGGGCAGGCCAACCCGTCGCCGCCGGTGGGTCCCGCCTTGGGTCAGCGGGGCGTCAACATCATGGAATTCTGCAAGACGTTCAACGCCCAGACCCAGAAACTGGAGCCGGGCATGCCAATTCCGGTGACGATCACGGTCTTTTCCGACCGCAGCTTCACCTTCACCACCCGCACGCCGCCGGCGAGCTATTTCCTCAAGCGCGCCGCGGGCCAGGACAAGGGCAGCGGCACGCCGGGCCGCGAGGTGAAGGGCACGGTCACGATGGCCCAGATCCGCGAGATCGCCGAGAAGAAGATGGTGGACCTGAACGCCAACGACGTCGATGCGGCGTGCCGCATGCTGGTGGGGTCGGCCCGCTCCATGGGCCTCGAGGTCACGGAGTAGGCCATGGCGATCGGGAAGAGAATGCGCACGGCCCGCGAAGCCATCGACCGGCAGAAGACCTATGCGGTCGAGGAGGCGGTCAAGATCGTCAAGCGGAACGCGACCGCGAAGTTCGACGAGACGATCGAGCTCGCCATCAACCTCAACGTCGATCCCCGCCACGCCGACCAGATGGTGCGGGGCGTGATCGCGCTCCCCAACGGCACCGGCAAGACCCTGCGGGTGGCGGTGTTCGCCAAGGGCGACAAGGCCAAGGAAGCCCAGGCGGCGGGCGCCGACCTGGTCGGGGCCGAGGACCTGGCGGAAAAGGTCCAGAAGGGCGAGATCAATTTCGATCGCGTCATCGCCGCCCCGGACATGATGCCGCTCGTCGGCCGGCTGGGCAAAGTCCTCGGCCCGCGGGGGCTGATGCCGAACCCGAAGCTGGGCACCGTGACGGCCGACGTGGCCACGGCGGTCAAGGCGGTCAAGGGCGGGCAGGTGGAGTTCCGGGCCGAAAAGGCCGGCATCATCCACGCCGGGGTCGGCAAGGCCAGCTTTTCCGAGGGCGCGCTGGTGGAGAACGTGCGCGCGCTGTTCGGCGCCGTAAGCAAGGCCAAGCCCAGCGGCGCCAAGGGAACGTACATACGCAAGGTATCGCTCTGTTCCACCATGGGGCCGGGCCTATCGCTGGATTTATCGAGCCTGATGGGCGCCTAGGCGCCTGGGCGCGAACGAGATTCCGCCGCTCGGGCACGCAGATCGTGTGCCGGATCGGCGGCGAGGGGCGCGGAGGAATCCGGGCCCCGACCTGTCCGAGACTGCAGGTGCCGTCGGGTTTTCCGCCGGTCTAAGGGTTTGCCGCCTGCATAGACAGAGTTGATTCCGCTTCTTCCCGGCAACGGGGCGCGGCGGGCTTGAACTTCTGGGACAGGGCGAACCGGCCCTGCGGCTTGGTCCAAGGGGCCAAACACAACCGGTCCGAAGACGCCCGCTCACCGCAATGAGGGGGGCGGATTCGGGCCAGGCGTATCGGAGACGACAGTGGACCGAACACAAAAAGCGGATCTGGTGGAAAGCCTTAAGGGGATTTTCTCCCAGAGCAGCCTGATGGTCATCACCCACCAGGTCGGCTTGACCGTTGCCGAGGTCACGGACCTGCGGCGGCAGATGCGGCAGGCCGGTGCCTCGTTCAAGGTGACCAAGAATCGGCTCGCGCGTCTCGCCCTCGAGGGAACTCCGTTCAAGGGGATGGCCTCGTTGTTTACCGGACCCACCGCGGTCGCCTGTTCCAAGGACCCGGTGGCGGCGGCCCGCGTGGCCGTCAAGTACGCGCAAGGCAACGAGAAGCTCATCATCCTTGGCGGCAGCCTCGGCGACCGGCAACTCGACGTGCAGGGCATCAAGGCCCTGGCCGAGCTGCCCTCGCTCGATCAGCTGCGCAGCCGGCTGATCGGACTGCTGAATACACCGGCGACACGGATCGCGGGCGTTCTCAACGCCCCGGCCGCAAAGCTCGCGCGGGTGTTCGGCGCTTACGGGTCCAAGGACGGATCCAAGGGCGAAGCCGCCTAGGGCCGCTCAAGTCATTACAACCAGAGTTCAAGCATAGGAGACGAAAGACATGGCCAATCTGGCGAAAATCGTGGACGACTTGTCCGGCCTCACCGTTCTCGAGGCCGCGGAACTGAGCAAGATGCTCGAGGAGAAATGGGGCGTCAGCGCCGCGGCACCCGTGGCCGTAGCCGCCGTGGGGGCAGCGGCCCCGGCCGCGGCCGCCGCACCGGAACAGGACGAATTCACCGTGGTCCTGGCCACCATTGGCGACAAAAAGATCAACGTTATTAAGGAAGTCCGCGCGATCACGGGCCTCGGGTTGAAGGAAGCGAAAGACTTGGTCGAGGGCGCGCCCAAGCCGGTCAAGGAAGGCGTGAACAAGGCCGAGGCGGAGAAAATCAAAAAACAGCTTGAAGAAGCGGGTGCAACGGTCGAACTTAAGTGACGGTGAACCGCCGAGTTCCATCGGACGGATTAGGGCCGGCCGCGGGCAATTTCCCGCCGCCGTGCCCTTTTGCGTCCGTGTTCTTCTGCCTGCGGAGGAACCCTTTATCGCCCCCGGGCGATTAACTTGACCATTTCTCGCGGCCGGCTGACGGCCGCCGCCGGGCCGGGCGTCTTCGCCCTTGTCCCGGACACCGCGCGGGCCCCGCTTCGGGGTCGCGCTGAACTTTTAACGTACGTGAACTAGGAGCTGGCATGGCTAAATCCTTCACCGGTCGCAAGCGCATTCGCAAGGACTTCGGGCGCATCGCCGAGGTCGCGCCGATGCCGAATCTGATCGAGGTTCAGCGGCGGTCCTACGAACAGTTCCTGCAGCGCGACGTCCCGGCCGACCAGCGGAAGGACGCGGGCCTTCAGGAAGTGTTCAAGTCGGTGTTCCCGATTCGCGATTTCTCGAACCGGGCCCAGCTCGATTTCGTGCGCTACGAGCTCGAGGAGCCGCGCTACGACGTCGAGGAATGCCAGCAGCGGGGCATGACCTTTGCGGCGTTGCTCAAGGTGACGCTGCGCCTGGTGGTGTGGGACGTGGACGAGGAGACGGGCTCGCGCTCCATCCGCGACATCAAGGAGCAGGACGTCTACATGGGCGACATGCCGCTCATGACCGACAAGGGGACGTTCATCGTCAACGGCACGACGCGCGTCATCGTCTCGCAGATGCATCGCAGCCCCGGCGTCTTCTTCGACCACGACAAGGGCAAGACGCATTCCTCCGGAAAGTACCTGTTCGCGGCGCGGGTCATCCCCTACCGCGGCTCGTGGCTCGATTTCGAATTCGACGCCAAGGATCTGGTCTATGTGCGCATCGACCGCCGGCGCAAGCTCCCCGTTACGACGTTCCTGATGGCGCTCGATGGCGCCGACACCGAGGCCAAGCGCAGGAAGGCCGAGGCCGAGGGCAAGACGCTGGCCGCCGAGGACGTGATCGGCATGTCGAAGGAGGAGATCCTCAACTACTTCTATCACACCGTCAGCTACGCGATGACGAAGAAGGGCTGGAAGATGCCCTTCAACCCCGAGCGCCTGCGCGGCGTCAAGCTGGTCACCGACCTGGTCAACGCCAAGAACGGCAAGGTGGTGGCGGAAGCCGGGACCAAGATCACCCCGCGGCTCGCCCGCAAGTTGGCGGACGAGGGCCTCAAGGAGCAGCTCGTGCCCGCCGAGGAGATCATCGGGCGGTACGCGGCCGTGGACCTCATCAACGAGAAGACCGGCGAAATCTTCGTCGAGGCCGGCGATTCGCTCACCGAGGCCAGCGTCAAGGCGCTCGAAGAGGCGGGCATCACCGAGATCCCGACACTCGACATCGATCACGTCCGGGTCGGCGCCTATATGCGCAACACGCTCGCCACCGACAAGAATACGGCCCGCGAGGACGCATTGATCGAAATCTATCGCGTCATGCGGCCGGGCGAGCCGCCCACGCTCGAGACCGCCGAGGCGCTGTTCAAGGGCCTGTTCTTCGACTCCGAGCGCTACGACCTTTCGGCCGTGGGCCGCGTCAAGATGAACGCCCGCCTGGAACTGGACTGTCCCGACACCGTGCGGGTGCTGCGCAAGGACGACATCCTGCGCATCATCAAGGTGCTGGTGGAACTCAAGGATGGCCGGGGCGAGATCGACGACATCGACCATCTCGGCAACCGCCGCGTGCGCTCGGTGGGCGAGCTGATGGAGAACCAGTACCGGGTCGGCCTGCTGCGCATGGAGCGGGCGATCCGCGAGCGGATGAGCTCGGTCGACATCGACACCGTCATGCCCCACGACCTCATCAACGCCAAGCCGGCGGCCGCGGCCGTGCGCGAGTTCTTCGGCTCGTCCCAGCTCTCGCAGTTCATGGACCAGACCAACCCGCTGTCCGAGATCACCCACAAGCGGCGCCTGTCGGCCTTGGGCCCTGGCGGCCTGACGCGCGAGCGGGCCGGGTTCGAGGTGCGCGACGTGCACCCCACCCATTACGGCCGCATCTGCCCGATCGAGACGCCGGAAGGTCCCAATATCGGCCTCATCAACAGCCTGGCGACGTTCGCCCGGGTGAACCAGTACGGATTCATCGAGAGCCCGTACCGCCGCGTCCATAACGCCCGGGTCGGCGACGAGGTGGTTTATCTCTCGGCCATGGAAGAGGGGCGCTACACCATCGCCCAGGCCAATGCCGAGATCGATTCGCGCGGGCGCTTCGTTGCCGACCTCATCAGTTGCCGGCGGGGCGGCGATTTCGTGATGTCGCGCCCGGAAACGATCGACTTCATGGACGTCTCGCCCAAGCAGGTGGTTTCGGTCGCCGCGGCGCTGATCCCGTTCCTCGAGAACGACGACGCGAACCGGGCGCTGATGGGCTCCAACATGCAGCGCCAGGCGGTGCCGCTCATCCGCTCCGAGGCGCCGCTGGTGGGCACCGGCATGGAAGAGGCGGTGGCCCGTGACTCGGGCGTCGCCATCAGCGCGCGGCGCAGCGGCGTCGTCGACCAGGTGGATGCCACCCGCATCGTGATCCGCGCCACCGAGGAGACCTCGGCCGCGGCGCCGGGCGTCGACATCTACAATCTGGCGAAGTTCCAGCGCTCGAACCAGAACACCTGCATCACCCAGCGTCCGCTGGTGAAGAAGGGCGACGTGGTGGCGGCCACCGACATCATCGCCGACGGCCCCTCGACGCACCTGGGCGAATTGGCGCTCGGCCGCAACGTGCTGGTCGCGTTCATGCCCTGGCAGGGCTACAATTTCGAAGATTCGATCCTGATCTCAACGCGAATCGTCCGCGACGATGTCTTCACCTCGATCCACATCGAGGAATTCGAGGTCATGGCCCGCGACACCAAGCTGGGCCAGGAAGAGATCACCCGCGACATCCCCAACGTGGGCGAGGAGGCGCTGCGCAACCTCGACGAGGCGGGCATCATCTACATCGGCGCCGAGGTGAACGCCGGCGACATCCTGGTGGGCAAGGTGACGCCCAAGGGCGAATCGCCGATGACCCCGGAGGAAAAGCTACTCCGCGCCATCTTCGGCGAAAAGGCGTCCGACGTGCGCGACACCAGCCTGCGCGTTCCGCCGGGCGTCACCGGCACGGTGGTCGAGGTCCGCGTGTTCTCGCGCCGCGGCGTGGAAAAGGACGAGCGCGCGCTCGCCATCGAGCGGGCGGAGATCGAGCGTCTGGCCAAGGATCGCGACGACGAGCGGGCGATCCTGGAGCGCACATTCCATTCCCAGCTCAAGGACCTGCTCATCGGCCGCTTGGCGGCGAGCGGCCCCAAGGGGATCAAGGCCGGTCAGAAGCTGACCGACGCCGTGATCTCGGGGCTGACCCCCGGGCAACTGCGCCAGGTCACGGTCAAGAACGACAAGGTCATGTCCGACGTCGAGACGCTGTGCCGTCTGTTCGACGAGAGCCTCGAGGAGTTGCAGAACCGCTTCGAGCGCAAGGTCGAGAAGCTGCAGGCCGGCGACGAGCTGCCGCCCGGCGTGATGAAGATGGTCAAGGTGTTCGTCGCCGTTAAGCGCAAGCTCCAGGCCGGCGACAAGATGGCCGGACGCCACGGCAACAAGGGCGTGATCTCGAACATCGTCCCGATCGAGGACATGCCCTATCTCGAGGACGGCACGCCGGTCGACATCGTGCTCAATCCCTTGGGCGTGCCCTCGCGCATGAACGTGGGGCAGATTCTGGAGACCCACCTGGGGTGGGCCGCCGCCGGCCTCGGCCGCCAGGTGGGCGCGCTGCTGGACAAGCTCAGCCGCGGCGGCAAGCTCAACGACGTCAAGAAGCACATCCGGGAGATCTACGGCGATGCCGCCTACAAGGCCGACATCGCGGACCTGACCGACGATGAGCTGCTGGAGCTCGCGAACAACCTTCGCGCCGGCATCCCCTTCGCGACGCCCGTGTTCGACGGCGCCCGCGAGGAGGACATCGTGCACATGCTGGAGCGCGCGGGGCTGGACCGCACCGGACAGGTGACCCTGGTGGACGGACGCAACGGCCTTCCGTTCGACCGCAAGGTGACGGTCGGCTACATCTACATGCTGAAGCTCCATCACCTGGTGGACGACAAGATCCACGCCCGCTCCATCGGCCCCTACAGCCTGGTCACCCAGCAGCCCTTGGGCGGCAAGGCGCAGTTCGGCGGCCAGCGGTTCGGCGAAATGGAGGTCTGGGCGCTGGAAGCGTACGGGGCCGCCTACACGCTGCAGGAAATGCTCACCGTCAAGTCCGACGACGTGTCGGGCCGCACCAAGGCGTACGAGGCGATCGTGCGCGGCGACGACAATTTCGAGGCGGGCATCCCGGAGTCCTTCAACGTGCTGGTGAAGGAGCTCCGCTCGCTCGGACTGAACGTGGAGCTGAAAGAGCGCAATTATTAAGAGGCAGGCCTGCGG
>JBAVNO010000223.1:0-2529 GCA_049691095.1 Alphaproteobacteria bacterium
GCCGTTCGTTCACCGGCATGGCGCCGGACTGCGCGCGGTCTACGATCTTGCCGATCTCGACGGATCGCTGTTCGCGCTCGCGCCCGGACAATCGGGAAACATCCTGTCCGCCCACTACCAGGACACGCTCCGCGGGTGGAGGGACGGCGTATTCTTCGCGCTCGGGCCGCACGACGGCGCCTCCCTGGCGCGCAAGACCGTGCTTCTGCCCGGCCCCCAGCCGGCCCCATGACCCGCCCGCAAAGCCGCAATTTGCCGCGTTTTTTATAGGTCGGCCGGAACGGCCAAACGGTCCGTTCTAAACGTCTTTTTAACCCAAATCCGCCAAGGTTAGACGGCCTTCGTCGCGGCTTGCCGAGGGCGCGCGCGCCTTCAAAATATCCACAAGCGGGAACCATGCTTTTTATCATCGGAGCCGTCGTCGTTGTGGTGTGCGTCGTCGGCGGCTATATGGCCGGTGGCGGCCATCTGGTGGTGCTTTGGCAGCCGTACGAGATCCTGATCATCGTCGGCGCGGGCGTCGGCGGATTCATCATCTCCAATCCGAAGCCGGTGCTGATCGGCTCGGTCAAGGCCATGAGCGATCTGCTCAAGGGCCCGAAATATTCGAAGGAGAATTACCTCGAGGTCCTGAGCCTGCTCTACACCCTGTTCAAGCTGGCGCGCACCAAGGGCATGCTGGCGCTCGAAACCCACGTCGAGCATCCGGAAGAAAGCGCGATCTTCCAGAAGTTCCCTCACGTCTCCGACAATCACCACGCGATGACGTTCCTGTGCGATTACCTTCGCCTCTTGACGCTGGGAAGCGACAACGCCTTCGAGATGGAGGCGCTGATGGACGAGGAAATCGAGACCCATCACACCGAGAGCCATCAGATCGTCGAGGCCTGGCAGACGGTCGCCGACAGTCTGCCGGCACTGGGCATCGTCGCCGCAGTGCTGGGCGTGATCCACACCATGGGTCTCATCACCGAACCGCCGGAGGTGCTGGGCCACGCCATCGGCGGCGCATTGGTGGGGACGTTCATGGGCGTGCTGCTGGCCTACGGGTTCGTCGGCCCGATCGCGCGCTCTCTCAGTGCCATCTACGGTGCGGAAACCAAGTATTTCCAGTGCATCAAGGCCGGGCTGCTCGCATACGTGCAGGGCTATGCGCCGGCGGTCGCGGTCGAGTTCGCGCGCAAGGCGCTGACCTCCAATGTCCGGCCCAGCTTCTACGAGGTCGAAGAGGCCGTACAGGCATTGCCGGCCCCGCAGGCCTAGTCCATGGCGGAAATCGCTAACGCGCCCCTGATCATCAAGAAGATCAAGAAGGGCGGCCACAGCGCTCATCACGGCGGCGCGTGGAAGGTGGCTTACGCCGATTTCGTGACCGCCATGATGGCGTTCTTCCTGCTGTTGTGGCTGCTCAACACCACCACCGACAAGCAGAAGAAGGGCATCGCCGAATATTTCTCGCCGGTGCACGGAACGGTCGGCGAATCTTCGGGCGGCGACGGGTTCTTCAAAGGCAATTCCGTGACGGCGGAAGGAAAAATGGTGACCGACACCGCCCCGGTGACCGTCAGCATTCCGATCCCGACCACCTCGGTAACAGAAAAGTCCGACGAGGGCGAAAGCGACAAGCTGCGCGAGGCGCCGAAAGACACCGAGGCCGATTCCGAGTCGAGCGATGCCACGTCCGGCGGCAAGAAGCAGGACCAGCAGATGAACGAGAATCAGGCAGCCCAGGTCCTGGCCGACGCCGAGGAAAAGCAGTTCAACGAGGCCGAGCACCTGCTTCGCCAGGCCATCCAGGACGTCCCCGATCTCAAGGATCTGGCGGAGAACCTGATCATCGAACAGACGCCCGAGGGCCTGCGCATCCAGATCGTGGATCAGGATCGCATGTCCATGTTCCCGCGCGGCAGCATCGTCATGCACGACAAGGCGCGCCTGCTGATGCACAAGGTGGCCGAAGTGATCAAGAAGATGCCCCAGAAGATCACGATCACCGGCCACACGGACGCGACGCCCTATGCCAACGCCGGCGGCTACGACAACTGGGACCTTTCGACCGACCGGGCGAACGCGAGCCGCCGGGCCTTGATCGAGGCGGGATTGTCGCCGGAGCGCATCGCCAACATGACCGGGCGCGCCGACCAGGAACCCCTGGTCAAGGACGATCCCACGTCGGCGAAGAACCGCCGCATCAGCATCGTCTTGCTGCGCGAGGCCCGTGCCGGAGCGGCCGGCGCCGCGGGCGCGTCTCAGGGCGCGGAACCCAAGCAAGGGTCGGAGGCCACGCCCCCACCCCAAGGCCAGCCCGATTCGAACATGGGGCGCGCGGCGCAGGCGGCGCCTGGGGCGGAGAACCAAGCGACGCCCCCGGCCGAGAACCAAGCGGAGACGCAGGCGACATCCCAAGTGGCGACGCAAGCCCCGGCCGGAGTTCCGCCGCAGGCCGCGTCCCAAACCACCCCTCGGGCCGCACCGAAAGCCACGCCCCAAGCCACGCCTCAACCGACGCCTCAGATCGCACCCCAATCC
>JBAVNO010000224.1:0-8971 GCA_049691095.1 Alphaproteobacteria bacterium
GCGAGGGCGCGGGCTAAAAGGCTGGTGGACCGAAGCCGGATGGGTGGCCGAGCGGTTTAAGGCACCGGTCTTGAAAACCGGAAAACCCGTAAGGGTTTCGTGGGTTCGAATCCCACCCCATCCGCCAGCCCGCTTCGCGCGCGGCGCAAGGGAAACGCGATCGACACGAGCGGACCCGGAAGATTGGGATCGGGACGTTGCGCTTCCGGCGTGCCGCGCATCGCGGCAGAGCTGCGGCAAATCCCGCCGTTCCTCGTAGGGGATTTCCGCCTCCCCTTCCCGCTCCGCTGCGCCTGACGGCATGCACGCGCGGCGTCGTTCGCCGACAACCCGTGATAGCTTCCATCGCCCGGAGGGAAGGCGTATCCTCGGCCAATTCGTCCAACGCCGATGTTGGCCCCGGGGGAGATGGTCGTGGAGACGAATCGTGGTCCCGACGAATGTGGTCCGGACGGCCCGTTGCTTTGGAGCAGCGCGTACGAACTCGGCGTCGAGGCCCTGGATGCCGACCATCGCGCGCTGGTGAAATTGATCAATCGGACATGCATGACGGCCCGCACCGCGAACCGGGACGCGGTGCTGGCGTCGTTAGACGCCCTGCGCGCGCTGGCGGCCGAGCATTTCGCGCGCGAAGAGGCGGTGATGGCGCAAATTCAGTTGAAGAGCGGCGCACACGTGCTCGAACACTCGCAGCTCATGCGGCGGCTCGAGACGCTCCACAAGAACCTGGCCGATAATCCGTGCAAGGCGGACTCGCTCAACGTCTGCGAGGAGCTGATAGACTGGTTCGTGAAGCATGCGGTCGGCCGGGACGCTGCGATAAGGGCCTATTATCGCGGGCGGGATTAGTCTACGGGGGAGCCGACCCGGCTGCCGTATCGCGCGGCACGGCGCGTCCGGTCCTGCGAACGTGCCCGTGCGGTAGGTCGGAAAGAGGTCTGGGTGCGGTCGCCGATCCTAGGCGGCCGCCTGGTTGACCAGGCGCTCGCCGGGGAACCACAGCGTCGCCCGTGTACCGCGGCCGGGCGCGCTCTCGATGGAGATCTCGCCGCCGTGGAGCTCGACCAGACCCTTGGTCAGCGATAGGCCGAGACCCGTCCCTTCGTATTTGCGGCTGAGCCGCGCGTCGACTTGGGAGAAGGGCGTGAACAGTTTGCCGATCTTGTCGGCGGGGATGCCGATGCCGGTGTCCGCAACCGTGATCGCGAGACCGCCCTCGGCGAGCCGCACGTCGACCGTTACGCGGCCGCCATTGGGCGTGAACTTCACCGCGTTCGAGACCAGGTTGAGCACCATCTGCTTGGCGCGGCGCGCGTCGCAGTAGAGCAGCGGCAGATCGCGCCGTTCCTCGTAAACGATTTCGACCTCCCCTTCCCGCGCCCGCTCCGCGATCAGCCGCAAGGCCGGCACGATCACCGCGTCGACCTCGATCTCGGTTTCGTCGAGATCGATCTTGCCCGCCTCCACCTTTGAGACGTCGAGTATGTCGTTGATGACGTCGAGAAGGTGCTTGGCGCTGGCGAGGATGTCGCCGACATAGCCGCGGTAATACGGGTTGTTGATCGGGCCCGTGAGCTCGCCGTGCATGATCTCCGCGAACCCGATGATGGCGTTCAAGGGCGTGCGCAATTCATGGCTCATGTTGGCCAGGAACTCGGTCTTGGCGCGGTTGGCCACTTCCGCCTGTTCCTTGGCCGCGGCGAGCGAGTCCGACTTCTCCAGTAGGTTGCGGCGGCCTTCGGCCTGGGCGATGGTGTAGCGGATCGAGCGGTCGAGGAGCGGCCCGGTGAGCGCGCCCTTGTCAAGGAAGTCGGCCGCGCCTGCCGCCATGGCCGCCATGTCGGTATCGCGGCTGCCCTCGCCGGTGAGCAGGATGATCGGCGTCAGGCATCCGGCGGCGGCCGCCATGCGCAGGACATCGAGCCCGGTGTCGGGGCCGAGCCGGTAATCGACCAGGCAGACGTCGAAACCGCCTTCGGCGAGCGCGTCGAGGCCAGCCGCGCTGTCGCGCGCCCAATGCAGCTCGTATTGGTCGACCGCCATCTCGCGCAGCAGATCGCGCGTGAGCAGGTAGTCGTCCTCGTCGTCCTCGATCAGCAGGATGCGGATGGGCAACGCCATCTCCTCTCGGGGCCGCCAGCCCTGCGCCGCCGGGTTACGACCGCGGCAGCTCCACGATCTCGACCCAGTACTTGCCCAGCACCTTGATCAGTTTGACCAGGCTGTCGAACGTCACGGGCTTGGTGATGAACGAATTGGCGCCCAGGTCGTAGGTCCGCAGAATGTCCTCCTCGGCCTTCGACGTGGTCAGGATGACGATCGGGATTCGCCGCAGCGCCGGGTTGGCCTTGATTTCGGCCAGCGCCTCGCGACCGTCCTTGCGCGGCATGTTGAGGTCGAGAAGGATCAGGCCCGGAAAGGCCGTGCCGTTGAGCTCGGCGAATTTGCCGCGGCGGTTCAAGTAATCCATCAACTCCTCGCCGTTCTCGACGAAGTGAAGCTCGTTGCCGACGCGGCTTTCCTCGAACGCCTCCTTGACCATCAGGCGGTCGTCGGCGTCGTCGTCGGCCATGAGAATGGTGATGGCTTGTCCGGTCGTGTTCATGACGGTTGCTCCTTGGCGTGCTGGCGTGCCGGTAGGGTAATGGTGAAAGTTGCGCCCTCGTTCGGCGCCGACTGGGCCACGATGGTCCCGCCGTGGCGCTCCACGATCTTGCGGCAGGTGGCAAGTCCGATTCCGGTGCCTTCGTACTCGCCGCGGCCGTGCAGGCGCTCGAACATGTTGAAGATCCGATCGACGTATTTCTGATCGAATCCGATGCCGTTGTCGGCGACTCGGATCACGCACCGGCCGGCGCCGGGCGACGCCGTGTCGTCGCCGACCACGAGTTCGGCGGAAATCGAGATCACCGGCGGCACGTCCGGCCTATGGAACTTGAGCGCGTTGGCGATCAGATTCTGGAACAGCTGGCGCATCTGGGTGGTATCGGCGTCGATGGTGGGGAGGCCGCCCGCCTCGACGCGTCCCCCCGACTTCTCGATCGCGACGTTGAGGTCGCTCACCACGTCCGCGAACACCTTGGCGAGGTCGGTGGCAACGAAGGGTTGGGCCTTGGTCGTGACGCGCGAATAGGTCAGGAGGTCGTTGATCAGGGTTCGCATGCGTGTGGCGGCATGCTGCATCCGCTCCAGATACATGCGGCCGTCGTCGCTCAGGCTGTCGCTGCATTTCGCCTTCAACCGGTCGCCGAAGGCCTCGATCTTGCGCAGCGGTTCCTGGAGGTCGTGGGACGCGACGTAGGCGAAGTCCTGGAGCTCGCGGTTGCTGCGCTCCAGCTTGGCGGCGTACTCCTTCACCGCTTCCTCGGCCCGCTTGCGGTCGGTGATGTCGACCCAATACCCCACCACCTCCATCGGCGTTCCGTCGTCGTCCTTCACCAGCACGAGCTCGTCGCGCATCCACAGGTACTCGCCGTTCTTGTGGCGGAAGCGGTATTCCTGGACGTGATGGCCCTTCTTGAACAGGATGCCGAGCTCGGCGATCACGCGGGGCTCGTCCTCGGGATGGATGTGCTTGGTCCAGAAGGCCGGGTCCTTGAGGAACTCGGCCGGATCGTGCCCGAGCTGACGGCGGATGTTTCCGCTGGCGAAGGTGGCGGCATAATCGTCCGAGGCCTTGAAGCTGTAGATCATCGCCGGGCTGGTGTCCAAGAGGTGCTCGAGCCGCCCCTTGACGGCGACCAGGTTCTTGTGATCGCGCTCCATCTCGGTGACGTCGCTGCCCGCGCCGCGATAGCCCATGAAGCCGCCGGCCTTCAACCATGGCGCGCCGCTGACGCGGTAGTGCCGCTCCTCCGCAAAGCCGAACTTGGTGGCGAACGCGAAATCGCGGTACGGCCGCTGCGCCAGCACATCCTCGATGTGGCGCTGCCAATGCGTGTGGCGCAGATCGGCGCCGGCCAGATCGAGCAGCGTGCGGCCCAGCGCCTCGGCCCGGGCGATGCCTGTCAATTCCTCGAAACGGTCGGAGAGATACGTGAATCGCAGCGCCGCGTCGGTCTCGAAGAACCAATCGGACGCGAAGCGCGTGAAGTCGTGCAAGCGCTCGTCGTTGCCAGGCGCGGTTGCGCTCGCGGCCGCATGCGCGCCCTCGGACACCGCATCGCCCGACGGCGCGGCGGGGTTTTTCTGGTGAAGCGGCGCTTGCGCGCCGCCGTCGTGGCGTTTGGCCCTGTTGGTCGCGACACTCATGATCCCCAGCCCATTGTGGCCCGCGCAAAATCGGATACGCCTTTGCGAGGGCGCACCCGCGCCTCTCGGCGCTTACGGCCGCGCAAACGTGTCCTCACCGATCTGGCTCGCAAGGTTATTGTTTCTTGATCAATGCTAGCCGTTATGTAGTTAAAATTTATTGAACTTGCCTGGCGTTGCCGGATTGCGGCCAGCCGCCGCCCTTCCCCGAGGCCGGGTGGCGAATAGGGGACAGGTGCGGGGATACGGACGATGCGCTTCAAGGCGCTTCCGAAAAGCCCTAGACCCGGCCAGGCCGGGCGGTCCGCTTCGGCCACCCGCAGGCCACGGGCGCGCAGGACCAAGACCCGCCACGGGCAGTACGGACAGGACTTGGCAATTTATGGATTTACCGAGGAAACCAGTCCGGGTAGTCCGCCGGGAAGAGCAGACGCCGGTCCAAACCGCCTCTGCCGGCCCGGCCGGCGAGAGGGTCAGGTCCGCTCCACGCCCCCCTCGACGAAGGCCTGCTGGAACGCGACCTCCTCCTCCACCTCGGCCAACTCCTCGCTGGTGAAGTCCCGGGCCGAAAGCATGCCCACGAGGCGCGCGCCACGGGTGACCGGCAAGTGGCGGAATCCCTCGCTCTTCAGGATGCGCAGACCGTTGATCGCCGGATCGTCGGGGGACACGGTCAGCGGCTTACGTGTCATGACCTCGCCGATCGGGGTGGTATCGGGGTCGCGCCCTTGGGCATCGACCCGGTTCGTCACGTCGCGCTCGGTGAGAATGCCCACCAGGGTGTGTCCGTCCGTCACCAGGACCGCGCCGACGCCCCGCTCCGCCATCGCGCGGGCGGCCTCGCGGGCGGTCGCATCGGGGGCCAGAGTGACCAGACCCTGCTTCGTCATGAGTTCGGAAATTAACCTGCGTTTCATCGCCGTCTCCTGCGGCACCGGTGCCTCGTCAAGAGGTCATCCGAGTGTCGGAATCATACCTTCGCCGGTGCGCCCGGCCAAGTGCGGGCCGAAGGGTACTGGCCAAACCGTAAATTTTTCTTGCGCCTCGACCCAAACCCGATCATATACCGGTACAGTCGCACATCGGGCAGGCGTATCCTCGCTTTGTTGCCTTGCTTTAATGCTTACGCGCCGAGCCTGGTTACTCCCCGAAAATGTGAGACGTCCCAAGGGCTATGGCCATTCGCGGCCCGGCCTGTGTTTAATGTTTTTAGGAGCAATCATGGCTACCGGTACTGTTAAGTGGTTTAACGCAACGAAAGGCTACGGCTTCATCACGCCCGACCAGGGCCAGGGTGACAAGGACGTGTTCGTCCACATCACGGCCGTCGAACGTGCTGGCATGCGCTCGCTGATCGAAGGTCAACGCGTCAGCTACCAGCTTTTGAACGAGCCGCGTGGCGCTAAGGCCGTCGACCTCGCGCCCGCCGACTAAGCAGGCGTAAACCGATCGTTCCCTGACGGGAGCAGCAAGAGAGCCCGCCCGGCGGCATCCCGCTGGGCGGGTTTTCGCTTTTTCCGGCGACCGGTTCCACGTGCGCGCCGCGGTCCCCATCAGGCGCGGGCCGCGGCGGCGCGGGCCATGCCGTCGCGCACCAGCTGGGTCGCCTCTTCCGGCTCGCCCCAGCGCTTCACCTTCACCCACTTCCCCTTCTCCAGATCCTTGTAGTGGCTGAAAAAGTGGGCGATCTGCTCGATCAGGATCGCGGGTAGATCGCGGTACGAACCGATGCCGGCGAAATACGGGTGCAGCGCGTCCACCGGGACGCACAGGATCTTTTCGTCGATCCCGTGCTCATCCTCCATGATCAGGACGCCGATGGGACGCGAGCGGATGATCGCGCCCGGCGTCACCGGTATCTGGCTCACCACGGCGGCATCGACCGGATCGCCGTCCTCGGACAGCGTGTGGGGGATGAACCCGTAGTTGAACGGATAATACATGGCGGTGTGCAGGAACCGGTCGACGAACATGGCGCCGGAATCCTTGTCGAGCTCATACTTGACCGGATTGCCGCCGAGCGGAATCTCGATCACGACGTTGATGTCGTAAGGCGGGTTCTCGCCGATCGGTACTTTCTTGATATCCATGGGCCGCCCTATCTCCC
Source organism: Alphaproteobacteria bacterium (assembly GCA_049691095.1). Taxonomy (GTDB): domain Bacteria; phylum Pseudomonadota; class Alphaproteobacteria; order DATDPM01; family DATDPM01; genus JBAVNO01. The sequence goes on from JBAVNO010000224.1 coordinate 6,359, forward strand.
TGTGCCGCGGCAGCTTGTGGTCGTGCCGAACGGTCGGTTCGCGCCGGACGGGCCTGTCCCGCGGCTCCCGCCTTCTTCCTAATCCCGTTGGCCGGCGATGTCACGGCCTTGGGCCGAGCCCGCCCCCGGCCGCCGAAAGTTTCCCGCGTCGTGTCGAAGGCGATACCCACGCCCGGGATGGAGGGGTATCCTGGTTGGCAAGGCACGACCGGAGGACAGAATGGATCAGCAAGAACTGGAAGCCGCCCTCTCGCTCCTCATCGAGGACTTGGAAGGGGACATGGGCGACGTGGGCGACCTGTATGGCCGGCTGACGCAGGTCCTCAACGGTTTGCGGGCGTTCGGGATGCCCTTGCCAGACGACCTCGTACGGCTCGAAAAAGAACTGGCGCAGGAGCTCGCGGGCCTGAAATCCAAGCCCTAAGCCGCGCCGCGGTCATGACTCAATCACGACTCACGCACGGTCATTCGGGCAGGTCCTTGTCGCCGCGAACGGAAGGGTCGGCCGACTGGATTTGGTCCACCAGCGCCTGGTCGATGTTGCCCGTGGCCGTGATGTTCGCGTCCAGCGCGAAACGGGCGATCGCGTTGCGCGTCCGCGCCCCGGGCACGCCGTCCACGGACCCCAGGTAATAGCCGCGGCGGGTCAGGAGCGTCTGCACCTCGATCACGGTCGGCGATGCCGCCTTGCTTCGCGGCCGTTCCACCTTCGGCAGCACGAAGTGCAGGTGATCGAGCAGTTGCTTGGTGACGCAACCGTCGGCGGGAAGCCCGGCGTCGCGCTGATATTGCCGGATCGCGGTTTCGGTCCGCAGCGACATGTCGCCGTCCGGGCGTCCCGGGTCATAGCCGTGGATGTTCAGCTCCTCCTGCACGCCGGCGACATACGCCTTGTAGGCCTTGGCGCCCATGTCGACCGGGCACGAGGCGGCTCGGACGACGAGCGGCCGCAACGCCGGGCCCGTGTCCCCAGGACCCGGAAACGCCTGGGTGGGCCCGAGGCCCGCCAGCAGCAGTCCGATCGCCGCCGCAAGGCACGCTGCCGGCGTAAAGCGAGCTCTGGGCAAAATCGTCATGCGTTTCCTCCGCAACAATGTCCCCGATCGGCGCCGGGTCTCATGACCCGGATCGCTGCCCCGCAGGGCGGGGTCGCTGGGTGCGCAGATAATGGATACTGAACAGGCATCGCGAATCGGTCCAGGTGCGCACGGGCGTGTATCCCGCTTCGGCGGCAATGGCAAGGAACTCGCCGATTTCATACTTATACGAATTTTCCGTATGGATCGTCTCGCCGGCTGAAAAACGGATCTCGGCCCCGTCGATGCGGGCGGACTGCGCGGCGCGGCTTTCGAGATGCATTTCGATGCGGCCCTCGGATTCGTCGTAGAACGCGCGGTGGCGGAAGCGCCCGAGATCGAAATCGCCGCCGAGCTCCCGGTTGATGCGCCGCAGCAGATTGAGGTTGAACTGCGCGGTGACGCCGCGCGAATCGTTATAGGCCGCCTCCAGCGTGGCCCGGTCCTTCTTCAGGTCGACGCCGATCAGGAGGTCCCCGCCGGGCGCGAGACTGCGCGCCGCCTGCTTCAGGAACGCGACCGCCTCGGGTGGCGAGAAGTTGCCGATGGTCGATCCGGGATAGAATCCGACGATCTTTCCTCGGCGCCCGGGCAGCGGGGGCAGCGCCAGGTCGCCCATGTAGTCGGCACAGACCGGGACGATCTCGATGCCCGGATAGTCGCGTGCCAGGCTCGAGGCCGACTGCAACAGATGCTCGCGGGAAATATCGACCGGGATGTAGGCGGCCGCATCCTCCATCGCGTCGAGAAGAATCCGGACCTTGACGCTGGACCCGCTCCCGAATTCCACCAGCCGCGCCTGGCGGCCCATCAAGGCCGCGATCTCGGGCCCGAAACGCCGGAGAAGCCCGATCTCGGTCCGCGTCAGATAGTATTCGGGAAGCTCGCAGATGTCCTCGAACAGGCGCGACCCGCGCGCGTCGTAAAAGAACATGCTCGGGATCGATTTCGGCGGCGCGCCGAGTCCGCGCAGCACCGCATCCCGGAAATCCTGCGGCGCGGGAGCCAGATCGTGGAACGCGAGCTGCGACCTTCGGAGCGTGAGATCCCGCATCAGTCCTCCGCCAGGCGGATGCCGCTGAACTGCCACCGGCAGTGGGGCGCGAAGAAATTGCGGTAGGTGGCGCGGATATGGTCGGCGGGCGTCGCGCACGAGCCGCCGCGGAGCACGAACTGGTTGCACATGAACTTGCCATTGTACTCGCCGACCGCCCCCGCCGCGGCGCGAAAACCCGGATAGGCCGCATAAGGGCTCTGGGTCCACTCCCAGACGTCGCCGAACATCTGAGCAGGGGCGCCCTGCCCATCGCCTCGGGCGGGAAGCGGATGAAGCGCGCCGGATTCGAGGAAATTTCCTTCGGGCCGATCCCCGGGCCGGTCGCCTGGCTGGGTGCCGCCGCCGTCACCGCCTGCGGCCACCTCCCATTCCGCTTCCAGGGCGAGGCGCTTCCCGGCCCAGGCGGCGAAGGCCGCCGCCTCGTAGAAGCTCACATGGCACACCGGCTCATCGGCATCGAGCGCCCGACGGCCGGCCAGC
>JBAVNO010000225.1:0-5298 GCA_049691095.1 Alphaproteobacteria bacterium
GCGGAGGCGCCGCCGGCTTCGGCCCGCAGCTCGCGCACGCGGCCCGCGGATTGCGCCACCTCGGGCTGCGGAATCTCGAACCGGGCGGCGAAGGCATCCGTCATCTCGCCCAAGGCCTGGCGCACCGCGCGCAAATAGTCCTTGGCGCCGTCCTTGGGATACAGCGTGTCGAGGAGTTGGCCGAGCTCGCCGATCTTGTCGCGTTTGGCCTCGATCGCCACCGTCGCCTCGATGAGGTCGCGGTGCTTGGCCAAGTCGAGCTTGCCGATCCGGGCGCCGTCCAGCGCCCGCACGAAATACTTGGCGATCTTTCCTGCCAGGCCGTTGAAATCCGAGGCCGGGCGCGTGTCGAAGCCTTCCGCGTGATTGAATTCCTTGAAGGTGTTCGCGAGCTGCTCGAAGAAGGATTGCCGTCCCTCCTCGGGCGTCATCGGCACCTTGAGCTCGCTCGGCGTCTCTCCCAGCAAGGACGCCGCGGTGATCGCGCGCTTTGCGGCCTGGGTGTTCACGACCACGTGGGTGATGGCGGCGTTGGTCTGATAGGCCTCGGAGGCCAGATAGAGCGCCATCGCCTGCGCGTCGCGAAGCTCCTGCGCGATTTGGCGCCGCACCGCCTCGTTCGGCTCGGCCGCGTACTTGTCCTTGAGGTGGATCAGGTTCTTGAGCGCTTCTTCGTAAAGGCGGTTGCGAGCCGCCGCGTCCACGTCCACGCCCGGCCGGCCCGGCCCGGTATGGACCTGCAGCGACAGCTCCTCCTCCTTCGCCTTGATGCTCTTCTCGAGCGTGGCGTGGGTCGCTTCCGCCCAATCCAGCATCTCGGTCAGGCGCGCCCGCACCGCGGGGCTGGACGCGCCGTCCAGCATGCGCTCGCGGTGCGCGCTCCAGTCCGCGTCGGTCATGTACTTGCGGATGGCGAGCTGGGCGAAACCGTCCTGCGCCAACACGTCGCTCCGCATGCCGGGGAACATGTCGTAGATGGGCTTCGTGTACACGTTCGTGTCGGCGGCGAAGGCGGACTCGCGCCCGCCGATGCCCAGCGCCTCGCCCCAGCGCGCCGTCCAGCGGGCGTTGAAGAGGATGACCGCGACCTCGGCCATCGGCCCCTCGAAGCTGAGGTCATAGTCGCTGGTGAGCTTTTCCGACCCGAACGCCTTCACGTCGCCGCCGAGCTCCGAGACGATCTCCTGCGCGAGCGCGTCGACCACCTTCTTGCGGTAGTCGAACAGGCCCTTCATCTCGGCTTCGGTGATCCCGCCGTTCTTGAAGACCTTGCGCGCCGCCTCCCAGCTGCCGCCGAAGCGCATGCGCATCAGCTCCGCCGCCGGGTCTTCCTGATACTGGCGCGCCGCGCTTTCGGGCAGGGCGCCGGGCTCCTGCGCGGTCTTCGCGAGCTCGCCGTCGAGCCAGCGGTTGTAGGCCTCCTGGGCCAGCGCCGTCTGGCCGACCTGGCCCGGCTCGCCGCTGGGTGAGACCGTCTCGCCGACGAAATGGATGCCGCGCAGCATGAAGACCGTGAGGGCGTTGCCGAGGAAGTGCTTCTGCGTGATCGTGTTGCCCGACAAGGCGCTGTCGAGGCCGGTCAGCGCGCCTGCTTCGACGCCCAGCGACGTGACCTCGGCCGCGTTCTGGAACAGCACCTTGCCGGCGCCGCTCTCGACCGACTTGCCGAGACCGGATTCGAGCCCCTTCAAGGCCCCGCCCGTTGCGCCGCCCACGATGTTGAGGGCTCCGATGACGGCCAGGTTGTGCAGATACTCCTGCCCGAGGGCGCCGAACGTCCACAGATTGCCCTGCAGCATCTCGGCCGGATGCAGCGCGGTGCGCGCGCCGCGCGAGAAGCCGGTGAACAAGGCCGCTTCGAACGCCTTCTGGCCGGCGTAGCGCGCCAGCAACGCCGCGCCTTCGCGGGACACGCCCGCCGCAACCAGTTCCTTGAACGCCACCCGGCCGAACGTGCCTTCCGCGATCCGCGCGGAAAGTGCGCCGGGCACCGCCACCGTGACCAGGAGCTCCGCGGCCGTGCCGGCGTTGATGTACTCGTCGATGAGGCTCTTCTCGGAGAACTTGCTGCCTACCGCCGTGGCCGCGATCTTGAAGTCCGCCGGCAGCTTGTATTGGCCGTTGACGATGAAGCCGCGGTCCTCGAGATAGGCGCGGTCGTCGGGGCTCAGCTTCTCGACCGCATTGTAGGCCGCGACCACCAGGAGGGCGTGCAGGTGCGCGGCGTCGACCGTGACGGCCTCGAGCTCGTTCTGGGTTTCCGCGCGGTCCGTCATGACGCGCTTGAGATAGACGGGTCCGCGCTTGTGCCAGTCGGTGTTGAGGTAATCGACGTAGTGGTCGATCTCGCCCGCCAGGTATGCCTCGCGCAGCTTGACGAGGGCTTCGAACCCCTTTTGGGGATCGTTCGAAGCGCGGGCCTGCTCGAGGTCGCGTTCGAGATTGGAGGAGCGCAAATCCTGGATGTAGACGTACCGCTCCTCGGCCGTCCGCCGGACGTCGGCGCGGATTCCCGTGAGCTCCGGCAGTAGCAGCGGCGAAACCTCGCCCCAGGCCTTGTACTGCTTGACTTCGTGGTCGATGCGATTCTCCAGCGCCGTGTCCTGCTGCTGGGCGGTGAGGCTGCGGTCCTCGCGCACCAGCTCGGTGGCGCGGCGCTCGAGGTACGATTCCTCGTTGCGGGCCACGAGAATCTTGATCCACACCTCCTTGTCCAATGTACCCTCGTTGTAGAGACTCGGCCGCTGGCTTTCGAGGTTGACGCGGCGCGGCCGGGCGCCGTGCTTTTGCGCCTGGACGTCGTTGTCGAAAGGCTTATCCCAGTCCGAGAAGCCGTCGAGATCGAGCTCGACCGCGCGAAGCGCCCAGTTCCGCGCCGACAAAGTCGCCTCGTGCTGCATAAGTCCGCCGTTGACGGCAGCGGTAGACAGTTCGCCGCCCGACGGACCCGTGTGGTCGACGATGTAGTCCTGGATACCGTCGCGCTGCGCGCGCAGTCCGTTGAGCTCGGCCAGGAACTTTTCGACCCGCAGCCGCGTGTCCCCGGTCTCCACGTTCGCTTTCTCGCCCGAGAACAGGCCGGGGATGGCCTCCTGCAGCTTCGCGGCGTTCGCCGTCGCCTTGGCGAGCTCGTCGTCGAGGAAATTCCGGCGTTGGTCTTCGGGCAGCGCCGAAATCTGGGCGTCGATCCGCAGGTGCGACAGGAGCCGCAGGCTGCTCAAGGCGGAGGCGACGGCCCGGGCGCTGTTGTCCAACGCCGCCTGCGAGGCCTCCCCGCCCTGGCGCTGCTCCGCCGCCCGGGCGGCGAGGGTATCGTAGTTCTTCTGCTGGTCGGCGATCTCGCGATCGATCCGGGCGTCGAGCTCCGCCGACACCTTGTCGACGAACGACTGGACGGCCGTGCGCTGCTCCGGGCTCAGCGACTGGTCGGCGAGCAGCCCCCGCTGCATCTTGAGGATGGTGCCGACCTCGCCGATTCGGCGCAGCGACTCGGGACGGTCGCCGGTGACGTCGAGCTCCTTGAGGTGCCGGATGAGCGCCGCGCCGGCAATGTCGAGGCGGCCGGCCTGCATCGCTTCGCGCGCCATCAGAGAGAAGCCGCCCTCGCCGTTGCCGGCCAGCGCGTTCTGCCATTCGACGATCTTCTGCTGGCTTTTGTCGACGGCGTCGAGCGAATCCGAGATGGACTGCCGGACCTCGGGATCGAGGCCCGCGAGCGCGCCCAGCTTCTCCTTGGCGGAGGTGACCACCTCCGCCAGATGCCGGTCGCGCTCCGCGCCCAAGGGTTCCTTGTCGATGGCGCCGATGCGGGCGAGGTCGAGCTGCAACCCGAGCCGCGCGCGCTGGTCGTCGGTCAGCCCCTTCACCTCGGCCGCAGCGGCCGCGATAGCGTCCAAGGATTTCAGCGATCCGGCCGCGCCGAGATCGCTGAAGGTCACGGCGAGCGCAGCACCCCGCAGACCTTCGGGAATGTCCTTCAACGCATCGGCGAGGCTTTGTTTCGTGATCTCGCCCCCCGCGGCCACGCGGCGGCTCAACAGCGCGCCGGCCAAAACCGGATCGTTGGGCGAGCGCGACAGCGCCTTCTCGATGGCCGCCGTGGCGGCGGCCGCGTCGCCCGCTTTGTCGAATTCGCCGGCGAGCGCCAATCCGGCGGCGCCGATCTCGTGGGGGGCCTGGGCCGTCTCCAGCCAGTCGCCGAGCGCCTTGATCTTCTCCTTCTCGATCGACTCGAGATCGCCGATGCGGTGGCGCTGCTCCGGTGTCAGGGACTCCCATGTCGCTTCGGCCTGCGCCAATGTGGCCGCCAGCGCGGCGGCGTGCTCCGGCGTCTTGGCCATTCCCCGCAGCACCGCCAGCGCCTCGTCGGGTTGGCCGGCGGCAAGCAGCGCGCGGGATTCGCGCAGGTTCGCCTCGCTGACGACGTTGGTGAGCGCCGCGGCCCGCTCGCCCGACTCCTTGCCGGCCAATTGCCCGGCCGCCTTTCCCAGCAGCTTGTAGGAATCCGCGATGCGGCCCAGCAGCGCCTGCTGGAGCTCGCGCGGCGCGTCTTCGGGAAGTTTGCGGAGCGTGTCCTCGAGCGCGGTGGCCGTGGACGCGGCGCCTTGCGCGGTTTCGTTCGGCGCGCCGACCGGCCCGCGGTTGAGCAGCCGGTCCTCGGCCGCCTCGATGTCTCGCAACAGGGGTTGAAGATTGCGTTCGGGCGCGCCGGGCAGGTTGTAGAGATCGACGATCTCGGCCAAGTGACCGAGCTCGGCGCTGGAATTGCCGATGCGCCGTGCGTAATCCGCCTTGCCGCCCGCCTCCAGCGCCAGATCGTCGATGACGGTGGTGAGACTGCGTTTGATCTGGGCCGCGTTGGCCTGGCTGAGCGCGCGTTCGGAACCCCCCGCACCGCCCTCGGGCCGCGCCGCGCCGCCCGGAGGGGCTTCGGCGCCCTTGAGCAGGGACGCCAGCGCCTGCGCCTTCAGGAGCTTGGCCGCACGGACGCCGTCGGCGCCCTGAGCCGCCTTGGCTTCCGCCTCGATGTGACCGAAGAAGGCATCGAGGAAATCGGCGGCGCCGGCGCCGGCGCTCAACCCGGCGACGCTTTCCTTCATCACCCCGTCGATGACGTCGGCCCCGAACAGGTCGGCGAGCGCGCCCACCATCTTCGGAAGCTCGGTCTGCGTCACCGCCGAGGGACCGAGCTTCTCCACGACCGCAGCGCGCACGTGATCGTGGAACACCTGGCGCGGATCGACGGCCGCGAGCTCGACGGCTCCTTCCGGCGGCTTGCCGGCGCGCGCCGGGGATTCG
>JBAVNO010000226.1:0-2332 GCA_049691095.1 Alphaproteobacteria bacterium
TCGCCCTTGCTGCCCGGGACGCCGATGAACTTCAGCTGCTCGATCAGATCCCCGGGAGTGCGGCCCGCGAATGACACTTCGGCCTTCGTCGCGCCCTCCTCGGTCTTCTCGTCCACCTTGACGATGAGGACGGGAGGCGAAAGGAGCACGCTGATGGCTTCCTTGGCCGTGTCCACCTCCACCGTCGGCGGGGCCAGCGTGGTGGCCGACGCATCGAGCGGATAGGCGGCCTTGCGCGCCCGGTCGTAAGTGCAGATGTTCTTGGTCTTGAAGCAGCCGGGATCGTAGACCGTCTGGTGCAAGGATTCCTCCAAGGCCACGTTGCCGCTGAACTTCAGGTTCTTCCCCTCCTTGCCCAGCCATAGCTGGTAGCGCGGCGGCGACTTGGCGTCCATGGCCTTGGCGTGCCCCGCCACTTCCTTCACGTCCTTGGACATGTTCTGGAGCTGCTGGCGCGTGTCCCGCTGCTGCGCCATCTGCATCGCGGCTTTCTCGATGCAGGCCTCGTCGTCCCCGCACGCTTCCATGGCCTGCTGCACCTTGGCCATCAAGTCGGCGTTGTTGACCCCGACGGCTTGGCCCTCGGCGCTGAGCGCCTCGCTGTCCGCCTTCACCTGCTCGCTATGCTCGGGGTCGCTCATGCCGTATTTGGCCAGCTCCCCGGCGTAGAGCTCGTAGGTCACCTTCAAATTGCGCTTCACGCGCCAATCGGTGGTGTCGGTCTGGTTCTTGCCGGAATATTTGCCCTCGATCAGGTACTCGACGTCGAGATGGCCGACGGTGCCGGGTTTGGCCGGGGCCTGCGCCGCCAGCGAGACATGGGACAACGCGATGACCGCCGCGAGCGACGCGGCGGCAAGCCTCCAATGATGCATAAAATTCCCCTCGTTAGTCCGAACGCGCCCGTCCGGGCTGGCGCGCAACCGCCGCAATCTGCCTTATGGCGGCGCGGCTGTCGATGCCTTACAGGACCGCAAGCCGGCCCAGGGCGGCGTCCAGCTTGGCCTTGGCCTGGGCGGCCTCGGTGCGGCGTTCGCGTTGTTCTTCCACCACTTCGGGCGGCGCCTTGGCGAGGAAGCCCTGGTTGGCGAGCTTCTTGTCGAGCTTTTCGATCTCGCCCTCGAGTTTCGCGATCTCGCGGTTAAGCCGCGCCCGCTCCTCGCGCACGTCGATGACGTCTGCAAGCGGCAGGAAACAGGTGGCCTCGTCCACCACCAATTGAAGCGCGCCTTTCTGCACCGCGGTCTCGGTGAAGGCGATGCTGTTGATGCGGGCCAGGCGCGCGATCACGTCGCGGTGGGTCTCGAAGCGGGCGACCGTCACGCCGCTCGCGTCCTTGACGAACAGGGGAAGCTGGGCCGCCGGCGGTACATTCATCTCCGAACGCACGGCACGGATTTCCGAAATCAGGCGCACCAGCCAGTCCATCTCGACCGCAGCGTGTTCGTCGGCGGGAAGGTCTTCGAACCGCGGCCACTCCGCGGTGATGAGGCGCCCTTCGCGCCCGCGCCCCATCTTCTCCCACAGCTCTTCGGTGATGAAGGGCATGAAGGGGTGGAGAAGGTGCAGGATTCGCTCCAGCACCCAGGCCGCGGTGGCCTGGGTTTCCTCGCGCCCGCCGTCGTTTCCGGACAGCACCGGCTTGATGATCTCGAGATACCAGTCGCAGAACGTGCCCCAGACGAAGTGATAGATCGCGTGCGCGGCCTCGTTGAACCGGTAGTCCTCGATGGCGGAGGTGACGGCGGCGGCGGTTTTCGCCACCTCGCCCACGATCCACCGGTTGACGGTGGCGGAAGCGGCGGCCGGGTCGAACCCGGTCTGGGGCACGCAGCCGTTCATCTCGCAGAAGCGCGCCGCGTTCCAGAGCTTGGTGGCGAAGTTGCGGTAGCCTTCGACCCGCGCCGGCGACAGCTTGATGTCGCGGCCCGGCGCCGCCAGTGCGGCCAGCGTGAAGCGCAGGGCGTCGCAGCCGTATTCGTCGATGAGTTCCACGGGGTCGAGGATGTTGCCCTTGGACTTCGACATCTTCTGGCCCTTCTCGTCGCGGACGAGCGCGTGGATGTAGATGGTGCGGAACGGCACCTCGCCCATGAAATGCAGGCCCATCATCATCATCCGCGCCACCCAGAAGAAGATGATGTCGAAGCCGGTCACCAGCACGTCGGTGGGGTAATAGCGCGCGAGCTCGGGCGTGCGCTCGGGCCAGCCCAGGGTCGAGAACGGCCACAGCGCCGACGAGAACCAGGTATCCAGCACGTCGGTGTCGCGCCTGAGCGGCACCGCGGTGCCGTAGTGTTTGGCGGCCGCGGCTTGCGCCTCGTCCTCGCTC
>JBAVNO010000227.1:0-6901 GCA_049691095.1 Alphaproteobacteria bacterium
GGGCGGGACCATGGGTCCCGCCCGTTTTGTTTGCGCCTCTTCCTCTGCGTCTCGGGTGCGCTTCGGGATCGCGGCACGGGCGGCGCGTCATGCCATTGCCCCATCCCGGCGCCCCATCCCGGCGCCCCATCCCGGCGCCCCAGCCCGGTAGACGGATGGGTGAAGCCTAGGGCCCGTTACGCGTGCTGCGGCACCGGGCTTTCCTGCGCCAAGACCTCGCGAACCGTATTCAGGAACGTCAGCACCGACGTCGGCTTGATGAGATAGGCGTTGCATCCGGCCTCGAAGGCGCGGACGCGGTTTTCGGCGGTCGCCATGGCCGTGATGACGATGACGGGCACATGGCGCAGCAGCGGATGCCTCCGCACTTCCTTGATCAGCTCGAACCCCGAAAGCAGCGGCAGGCGGACGTCGGTGATGACGAGGTCCGGGCGCTGGTCGAGGGCGAAACGCAGCGCCTCCAGCCCGTTGCGCGCCGGCGTGACGGTCATGCCGGCTTGCTGCAATAGCAGGGTGTAGAGACGGAGGCTCGCTCCGTCATCGTCAACGATGAGCGCGGTCTTGGACACGTTCTCCCCGATCGGACATACGCCTGATCCGTCGCCCGTTCTAAGCCGCGGGTGACTGGGTCGAAAGGGTAGGCTAGATTCGGCCCGCCGCCAAGACGGCGAGGCCGATCGCGGCGCGCCAAACCCGGGCCGCGCCGGTACGGCGCGGCGCCACGCCGCAGGGACAGCACCATGGACTTCGTTTTCGTTTACGTGACCGCGCCTTCCTTGGATGAGGCCCGGCGCATCGGCCGCGCTTTGGTGGACGAACGGCTTGCCGCCTGCGTCAACATCATCGACGGCATGAGCTCGATGTTCTGGTGGGAAGGCAAGATCGACGAAGCGCGCGAAACCGTGCTGATCGCGAAGACCCGGGCGTCCCGCGTGCGCGCCATCGTCGCCCGCGTCAAGAAAATGCACAGCTACAGTTGCCCGTGCGTGGTGGCGCTGAAGGTGGAGGAGGGGAATCCACGGTTCCTGGAGTGGATCGCCAAGGAGACGGACCGGGCGGCCGAGAACACGACCGAAAAGACCCCCGGGAAGACGACTGGGAAGATGATCAGGAAGGCGGCGCGGAAGAAACGCAAGACGGCGCGGCCAACGTCGAGCGCCACCCCCGGGGTCCGTACGCGAGCGCGTTAGTGCAACGCGCGCGACGGTGCCTTAACGCACCGCCCTCAGCATCGTGCGGGCTGGATGCGGACGGCCGTTCAACTGGTCCCGGGCCCAAGCCCGGTAGGCCGGGTCATAGATCACCCGTTCGAGGTCGATTTCGACATCGCCGGCCCGGAAGGACGGCATCCGGTCGTCGTCCGAGGCCTTTGGCGCGGCCGGCGCTTGCCATTCGGCGCCTCTTACGTTCACGGACGGGCTCCTCGTTGCGCGCGGGCCTTTGCCCGCAGGAAACGAGGCTAGGCCCGCTTTGGGGCGGCGTTGGGACCGAATCGTGGCGAAAACATGGAATCTAAAGCCGTGGATCGGGCCGGGGAGCGCGGGCCGATACGGGAGGGCTGGCTCATTGAGTATTATTATACCACATCCCTAAATCTCGGTTTCGCAACGCCATTCCTAGTTGACAGCGAAAGTTCTCGTGGCATACTCCGCGGTCCTTTCGACCTCCCGGGCGAAATTGGATTCCCGAATTCCTTTCGAAAGCGCGGTGAAAACCGTATGAAAACCGTCTCCTTGAAGCCGTCCGATCTGACCAAGAAGTGGTATGTGATCGATGCGCAGAACATCGTGCTGGGACGTCTGGCGTCGCTGGTGGCGATGCGTCTGCGCGGCAAGCACCGGCCGGACTACACGCCGCACATCGATTGCGGCGACAACATCATCGTCGTCAACGCCGACAAGGTGCGGCTCACCGGCAAGAAGCTGACGGACAAGGTCTATTATTGGCACACCGGCTTTCCGGGCGGCATCAAGTCGCGGACGGCCGGCGCCATCCTCGAGGGCAAATTCCCGGAACGGGTGGTGGAGAAGGCGGTGGAACGGATGATTCCCCGTGGGCCGCTGGGGCGCCAACAGATGCGGAACTTGCGCGTCTATGCCGGACCGGAGCACCCCCATCAAAGTCAGAATCCCGAACCGCTCGACGTCGGGGCGATGAACCCCAAGAACAGGAGGATCGCGTAAGCATGGCCCAGGATCATCCGACGCTGGCCGACGTGATGCCCGCTGCCGAGCGGCCCGAGGCGGCCGTGGCCGAGACAAGGCAGCCGCCGCGCGAGCCGCAGATCGACGCATTGGGCCGGTCCTATGCCACCGGCAAGCGCAAGAACGCGGTGGCGCGGGTGTGGCTGAAGCGCGGCACCGGCAGGATCAACGTCAACGGGCGCGAGTGGGAAATCTATTTCGCCCGTCCGGTCCTGCGCATGCTGATCAACCAGCCGTTCCAGGCCACCAACCGCGCCAACCAGTACGACGTGATCTGCACGGTCACGGGCGGGGGCCTTTCGGGGCAAGCGGGCGCGGTGCGCCACGGGATCAGCAAGGCACTGTCCTACTTCGAGCCCGAACTGCGCAAGAGTCTGAAGGGCGGCGGATTCCTCACCCGCGACGCGCGCGTGGTCGAACGCAAGAAGTACGGCCGCCGCAAGGCGCGCCGCAGCTTCCAGTTCTCGAAGCGCTAACTCCGCAGGGGACGATCACGGGCAACGCCGAGGGACGTCCCCGACAGGACGTCCCTCTTTGCTTGTGCGCTTCGGCATTTGTTTGATTTGTCGTTACTCGGCCCTATTCTTAGGGCGGAGTTTGAATCGCGGAGCCGACGATGGGCAGATCCTCCAACGTTGTCCAGGTGGGCGTCATCGGGGCGAGCGGATACACCGGCGCGGAGCTGGTCCGGCTGCTGGCGCCGCATCCGAAGGTCGCGCTGCGGCTGCTGACGGCCGACCGCAACGCCGGCCAGCCGCTGGGGGCCGTGTTCCCGCATTTGGCCGGGTTGGATCTTCCCCATCTGACGCGGCTCGAGGACTCCGATCTGGCGCCGCTCGACGCGGTCTTCTGCTGCCTTCCCCACGGGGCGACGCAGGAGGTGATCGCGGGGATGCCGCGGAGCCTCAAGATCATCGACCTGTCGGCCGACTTCCGTCTCGCCGATCCCACGGCCTACGAGACATGGTACGGCCATCCGCACCGCGCGCCCCGGCTTCAGGCCGAGGCCGTCTATGGTCTGACGGAGCTTGCCCGCGACGCGGTGCGCAAGGCCCGCCTGGTGGCCAACCCCGGCTGCTATCCCACCTCGGCTCAGCTTCCTCTGGTGCCGCTCCTGGACTCGGGTGCGATTGCGGCCGACGACATCGTCATCGACGCCAAGTCGGGCGTGAGCGGAGCCGGCCGCCAGGCCAAAGAGGCGAACCTGTTCCCCGAGGTTTCGGAGGGAATTCAGGCATACGGCGTGGCGGCCCACCGGCATGCGCCGGAGATCGAGCAGGGTCTGTCGCGGGCCGCCGGGCGCCAGGTGATCGTGACCTTCACGCCGCATCTGGTGCCGATGAACCGCGGCATCCTGTCCTCGATCTACGTCAAGCTCGCGGGCAAGACGACGGCGGACGATATCCGCGACGCGCTGGCGAAACGGTACGCGGACGAGCCGTTCGTGCGGGTGTTGCCGAAGGGCGCGGTTCCCGCCACGCACCATGTGCGCGGGTCCAATCTGTGCCTCATGGCCGTGTTCGCGGATCGCGTTCCGGGACGCGCGATCATCTTGTCGGTGATCGACAATCTGGTGAAAGGGGCGTCGGGGCAGGCGGTGCAGAACATGAACCTGATGTTCGGCATCGCCGAAACGACGGCGCTCGAGCAGGAGCCGCTGTTCCCGTGAGCCCAGGGCGGGATGCGGGCGGGATGCGGGCGGGATGCGGGCGGGATGCGGGCGGGACGTGACGGGATGAAGAGGTGGCGATGAAGGGCCTCATCCTTCCCTATCGCAACTATGTGCCGGTCGTGGCGGCCGACGCCTTCCTCGCGCCGGGATCGGTGGTGATCGGGAACGTCGAGATCGGCGCCGAGAGCAGCATCTGGTTCAACGCGGTCATCCGCGGCGACGTCCAGGAAGTCAAGATCGGCGAGCGCACCAACCTTCAGGACGGCTGCGTCGTCCACGTCACCACCGACGGGCACGCCACCTACATCGGCTCCGACGTGACCGTCGGGCACAACGCCATCGTCCACGCCTGCACGATCGAAGACGGGGTGCTGATCGGGATGGCGGCGACCGTCATGGACGGGGTCGTGGTCGAGCAGGGCGCGATGGTGGCGGCGGGCGCGCTGGTGACCTACGGCAAACGCGTGAGGGCGAGGGAGCTTTGGGCCGGAAGCCCGGCGCGCTGCGTGCGCAAGGTCACCGACGAGGAACGCGAACAAATCGATCTCTCGGCGCGCAACTACGTCAAGCTCGCCCAGGAATATCGCGAGGCGCTGGCGAAGTGCCTTACACCTGGACCTTGACGTAAGCGCCCGGGGCGTCCTCGATCGGCTTCAGCTTGCCTCCGCCGGGTTTACGGGACGGCACCATCTTACCCGAGCGGTCGGCCAGCCACTGGCCCCAATCCACCCACCATGAGCCGTCCTTCTGCTTGGCGCCCGCGAGCCATTTGTTGGGGTCGGCGGGGGTCTTCGGGTTGGTCCAATAGCAGTACTTGTTGGCCGCGGGCGGGTTGACGACTCCGGCGATGTGGCCCGAGGCCGACAGCACGAAACGGACCGACCCCTTCAGGATCTGCGTCGCGGCGTAGGCGGACATCCAGGGCGCGATGTGGTCCTCGCGGGTGGAGAGCACGTAGGCCGGAACGTCGATCTTCGTGACGTCGATGGGAACGCCGGCGAGCACGATGCCACCTGCCTCTTTGAGCCGGTTCTCCTGATACATGGTCCGAAGATAGAAGCTGTGCATCGCCGCCGGCATCCGCGTCGAATCCCCGTTCCAATAAAGAAGGTCGAAGGGGAAGGGGTCCTTGCCCAACAGATAGTTGTTGACCACGAACGACCAGATCAGGTCGTTGGCGCGCAGCATGTTGAAGGTCGTGGCCATCTCGTGGCCTTCGAGATAGCCCTTCTGGTTCATGCGGTTCTCGAGCACCGCCAGCTGCTCTTCGTCGATGAAGACGGAGAGCTCGCCGGCTTCCGTGAAATCGATCATCGTGGTGAGGAAGGTGGCGTTCTTGATGCGCTTGTCGCCCTTGGCGGCCATATAGGCGAGCAGGGACGCGAGCAGGGTTCCGCCCAGGCAGTAGCCCAGCACGTTGACCTCCTTCTCGCCGGTCGCCTTGGCGATCACGTCCAGCGCCACGAGCGGCCCCTGAATCATGTAATCTTCGAACGTCTTGAGGGCCAGCTTCTCGTCGGGATTGACCCACGAGATGACGAAGACGGTGAAGCCCTGACCGACCGCCCAGCGGATGAACGAGTTCTTCTCGCGCATATCCAGCACGTAATACTTGTTGATCCACGGCGGCATGATCAGGAGCGGCCGCTCGTACACCTCTTTGGTCGAGGGGTCGTACTGGATGAGCTGCATCAGCTCGTTCTGGAAGATGACCTTGCCCGGCGTGGTCGCCAGGTTCTCGCCGACCTTGAAGGCCTCGGTGTCGGTCATCTTGATCTTGAGCCGGCCTTCGCCGCGCTCGAGGTCGTCCAGGAGATTGGTGAGGCCGCGCACCAGATTCTCGCCGCCGGTCTCGATCGTGGCGCGGAGAACCTCGGGGTTGGTGACCACGAAATTGGTGGGCGACAGCGCGTCCACGAACTGGCGGGTGTAGAAATCCACCTTGCGGGCGGTCTTGTCGTCCAGGCCCTCGACCTCGCGAACGGTCGATTGCAGCCACCGCGAGGACAGGAGGTAGGATTGCTTGATGTAGTCGAAGAAGGTGCTGCTGTCCCAAGCCTGGTCCTTGAAGCGGCGGTCGGTCTCATGGGAGGTGACGACCGGCTCGGCCGGCTGGCCCATCATGCGCCGCGCCGTCGACTGCCACAGATTCATGTAGTCCTCCCAGAGCGACATCTGGGCCCGGACCAGCTTGGCCGGGTCGGCCAGCATGCGCGCGGTCAGCTCCAGGAAGGCGGCCCCGACATTGAACGGGTCGGCGTGACCCAAGGGCCCCCCTGCGGCATTACGGTTAATGAAATTCGTGACGATCCGCTGGGTGCGTTCGGCGATGCCGGCCATGGTCCGCGAGATTTCTGCGGAATCTGGCAACTTGGGCCCTGGCCCTTGTTGATCGTTCATGGGTTGATCCCTTATGATCGGCGAGCGCGCTGGAACTCTATCTAGGCCTGTGATAAAGCCTTTTCCAGGCGCCGCAGGTCGGCACCGGGACGCGACTAATACACGATGGCGGCTTTCTTTTCACGGCAAAATTAGCGCGCGGGATGAGGCGAAAAATGAAACATTCTCGGTTTATCGGTTCGGAATTCCAATCGGGCGTTCGGTCGCAGCACGAGGCGCGCCCACGCCGCTTGGCCCTTTGGGCATGCACCGCCGCGTCGGCGCTGGCGCTGGGGCTGGTGCTGTCGGGCTGCTCCAGCATCCCTGATGAGGTGAATCCGGTCTCCTGGTACAAGGGGGTGGCCGGCTGGTTTGGCGGCGACGAGACGGCGGCCGAAGCGACGCCCGAAACCACGGCCGAAACCAAGGCCGCGGAGGCCAAGACCGAGCCGGGGGCCAAGCAGTCGTTCCCGACCCTGGCCCAGGTGCCGCAAAAACCCGTCAACGTCACCTCGCTGGAGGAGCGGCGGAAGGTCATGCAGGGCCTGGCCGCCGACCGCGAGAACGCCCGCTATACGGACGAGGCAGGGGCGGCCCCCGCACCCTCCGCCCCCGCCACCGCGCCCGCCGCCGAGGTGGCTGCGGC
>JBAVNO010000228.1:0-1634 GCA_049691095.1 Alphaproteobacteria bacterium
CGAGCTCATCGAGCAGGTGCGCTACCGCCCCGTCACCGCGCGCTACAAGATCTACATCATCGACGAGGTCCACATGCTCTCGAAGCAGGCGTTCAACGCCCTGCTCAAGACGCTGGAGGAACCGCCCGAGCATGTGAAGTTCATCTTCGCCACCACCGAGATCCGCCGTGTCCCCGTCACCGTGCTCTCCCGCTGCCAGAGGTTCGACCTGCGCCGGGTGGAATTCGACCTGCTCGCGGCCCACCTGGCCGACGTGGCGAAACGGGAGGGCGCTTCGCTTTCGCCCGCGGCCCTGGCCTTGATTGCTCGGGCGGCCGACGGCTCGGTCCGCGACGGCTTGTCTCTCTTGGATACCGCGATCGCCCACGGGCTCTCGGCCGGCGCGCCCTCCGATAAAGCCGAGATCGGCGAGGATACGGTGCGCGAGATGCTGGGCCTGGCCGACCGCGGGCGCGTCGTCGACCTGTTCGAGAACGTGATGCGCGGCGAGATCGCGCCGGCCCTGGCGCTGCTCCGCGACATGTACGCGAGCGGCGCCGATCCCGCCGTGGTGCTCCAGGATCTGCTCGAATACTGCCACCTCATCACCCGGCTCAAGGTGGTCCCGGGCGCCGCGTCCGGACCCGAGCTGACCGAGGCCGAACGGGCCCGCGGCCGCGATATGGCGGACAAGCTCACCATGGCCTCGCTCACCCGCGGCTGGCAGATGCTGCTCAAGGGCTTGGGCGAGGTGACGGTGAGCGCCTCGCCCTTGGCCGCCGCCGAGATGGCCCTGGTGCGCCTCGCCTATGCCGCCGAATTGCCGGCGCCGGCCGAGCTGGTGCGCCGGCTCGCCGCCGACCAGCCTTCCTCCCAGCCTTCCACCCAACCTTCCTCTCAGCCGTCTTCTGGGCCTGCGCCGCGCAGCGCCGGGCAATTCGACGGCGGCAACAAGGGTTCATCCGAGCGCCACGACGAGCGGGATCAGCCCCGCGCGAGCCGCATGGGCGCCGTGCCGCAGATGAGGCGCGGGGCCGCCGTTTCGCCCGCCGTCTCACCGGGCGATGAGCCTGCGCCGCAAACCGAAGAGGCCGCCTATCCGGCCGAGGCCGAAATTTCCGCGCCGAGCCTCCCCGACCCGCGGACCGTCCCCGACCCCAAGTCGTTCGAGGAGGTGGTGGCCCTGTTCGAGACCCATCGCGAGGCCATCCTGCACGCCCATCTGGTGGCGGACGTGCATCTGGTGCGCTTCGAGCCGGGGCGCATCGAGTTCCGCCCCGGAAATCATGCGCCCGCCAACCTCGCCAACCGGCTGGGCGACCTGTTGGGCAAATGGACCGCGCGCCGCTGGGTCGTCAGCGTCTCCCACGAGGAAGGAGCATTGACCCTGAAGCAGCAGGCCGACCGTAAGGAAGCGAAGCTGCGCGAGGAGGTCTCGTCCGACCCCACCGTGCGCGCCATCCTCGAGGGCTTCCCCGGCGCGACGATCACCGCCGTGCGCGAGACGCCCGCCGCCGAGGCTTACGAAGACGAACCCGATTCGGGAGACCAGACGCCATGAAGAATCTCGGGCAGATGCTGAAGCAGGCCCAACAGGTGCAGGCCCGCATGGAGGAAATGCAGAAGAAGCTCGAGGCCGAGGAGATCAAGGGCGA
>JBAVNO010000229.1:0-4934 GCA_049691095.1 Alphaproteobacteria bacterium
GCGCCGGGTAGCTCAGCATCGACACGTGCTCGTGGCCGTCGTAGAGCAGGCGGCTGTAAATCTCGTCGCTCAGCACCGCGACTCCGGGGAAGACTTCGAGCCCCTTGGCCAGCTTGTCCATCTCGGCGCGCGGCACCACGCCGCCGGTGGGATTGGCCGGGCTGTTGAGGATGAGGAGACGGGTCCGGGGCGTGATCCGGGCCAGCACCTCCTCGGCGCTGAACGCGAATTCGTGTTCCTCTCGCAGCGGAATGGGCACCGGTGTGGCGCCCACGAACCGGATCGCCGATTCGTAGGTGAAGAAGCCGGGATCGGGGTACAGGATCTCGGCCCCCGGTTCCCCGAACATCAGGGTGGCGAAGAAGATCACCACCTTGCCGCCGGGCACGATCTGGACGTCCTCGGGGCTGACCGTCACCTGGTGGCGGCCGAGCAGGTCGGCCGCCACGGCCTCGCGAAGGGGCAAGATGCCGTTCGAGGGCGTGTAGCCGTTGTGCCCGTCACGCATGGCCTTGTAGGCGGCCTCCATGACGTGGACGGGCGGAGGGAAATCGGGCTGGCCGATGCCGAGGTGAATGACGTGGCGACCCTGGGCCTCCAGGGCCTTGGCGCGCGACAGCACGACGAACGCGGAATCGGTGCCGAGCTGCGACATCCGTTTGGCAAGCGTGAGCATGTTTTTGGTCTTGTTCCCTCGGGGTTTCCCGATTAAGGCAAATGGCGCGCGACCGGCAGGCGACGGCGCGCCACTATGCCTTCTGATGGCGGCCACGGCAATTCCCCCAGGCAGCGGTAGCGGACCGGAAGACCGACAATGAAAGCGGCCAACGCCATCCTGGCAAGCTACGGCACCTCGGTGTTCGAGGTCATGGCGCGGCTGGCCCGCGAGCACGAGGCCATCAACCTGGGCCAGGGCGCGCCGGGCGAGGACGGGCCGGCCGACGTGATCGCCGCCGCGGCCGCGGCGCTCTCGGAGCATTCCAACCAGTATCCGCCGCTCTTGGGACTGCCCGAGATCCGCGAGGCGCTCGCCGCCCACGATCGAAGATTCTATGGGCTGACGCTCGATCCGGCCCGCGAGATCCTGATCACGTTGGGAGCGACCGAGGCCCTGGCGGTGGCCCTGTTCGCCCTGATCGAGCCCGGCGACGAGGCGGTTCTGATCGAGCCGCTCTACGACAGCTATCTGCCGATTCTGCGCCGGGCGGGCGGCGTGCCTAAGCTGGTGCGCCTCGAGCCGCCCGACTGGAAGCTGCCCCTGGACGCGCTCGAGGCGGCGTTCTCGGAGCGCACCAAGCTCATCCTGTTCAACACGCCGATGAACCCCACGGCCAAGGTATTCGCGCCGGGGGAGCTCGAATGCATCGCCGAGCTCTGCCGCCGCTTCGACTGCTACGCCGTGTGCGACGAGGTCTACGAGCACATGGTGTTCGACGGCCGCGCCCATGTGCCCCTCATGACGCTGCCCGGCATGCGCGAGCGCACGGTGCGGATCGGGTCCGCGGGCAAGATCTTTCCGCTCACGGGATGGAAGGTCGGTTTCATGATCGCGGCCCCCGACCTTTTGGCGCCGCTGTGCAAGACCCATCAATTCCTGGCCTTCACCACGCCGCCCAACCTGCAGCGGGCAGTGGCTTACGGTCTCGTTGCCCACGCCGACGATTTCGCGTCGATGTGCGGCGAGATGGAGAAAAAGCGCGACCGGCTCGCGGCCGGGCTGGGGCGCATCGGCTTCCGCGTGCTCCCATGCGCGGGCACGTTCTTCCTCACCGCCGATTTCGCGGCCCTCGGGTTCAACGGCGGCGACGACGCGTTCTGCCGCACGATCACCGTCGAAGCCGGGGTGTCCGCCGTGCCGGTCAGCGCCTTCTACGCCGGGGCTGGGCAGGGGCAAGGGCCGGGGCCGGGAGCGGACGGCGTTCCCGCCCACTTCGCGCGGTTCTGTTTCGCCAAGCAGGATTCCGTTCTGGACGAGGCGCTCGACCGCCTGGCCCGCTATTTCGCAGGCGCGGGCGGTCCTTGACGCTTATCCGGCGCGGGGCTACTTAGGGGCCATTCCTGTGGCGGGCGTAGCTCAGTTGGTTAGAGCGCCAGATTGTGGATCTGGATGTCGCCGGTTCAAATCCGGTCGCTCGCCCCACTTCCCCCTTTCGGCCCTTCAGCCCCGCCCGGGTTGCCATTCCGGGTCGCCCTTAACGCTGTCGGCCGGTGAACCCGGGCGATAGACTGGCCCCTCCTTCCAGCTCCTTATCCGGCCAACGGCATGGAACCGCTTAGCGGCGCGCTCGCGACTCTGAAAAGCCTCACCGAGGAAGCCGTCGCGCTCGCGCAACGCGACCCTGCGGCCGCCGGCGGCGTCGGCAAGGCCGCCCTGTACCTCGCCAAGGGGAAGATCGCGGAAACGCTGCGCGAATGCCGCAAGGCCGTGGCGCTCGACCCCGACGACGCGATGATCCGCCTCTACGGCGCCATCGCCATGTTCAAGCGCGGCGATCTCGAAATGGCGGAGCGGGGATTCCGCCTCTATCTGGCGGAGGGCGCGCCGGCGCCATCGCTGGCGGCCAAGGTGCGGGAGGTCCTGCGATCCTTCGAGCAGCATGCGAGTGCCCGCGCGGCCCAGGGCCCGCGCGTGGAGGGGGAACAGGCCCGGGCGGGGGAGAAGCCGGTTCGCGTCACCGCGGCGGGCCGCGCCCCGGGCGAGGTGCTGAACCTCAACTGGGTGATCACGCCGCACTGCAATTTCACGTGCTCGTATTGCACCGCTTACGACAATGCGGCGTCCTATCCCTCGCTCGATGACCTGAAATCGGCGGCGGACAAGATCGCGCGGCTCGGGCGTGGCGACGTCAAGGTGGTGCTGACCGGCGGCGAGCCGACCGTCCATCCCGGGTACGTCCCCTTCGTCCGCTACCTGGCCGACCGGCTCACCGGGCTCACCACGCTGCGAACCGAATCGAACCTGAGCCGCACGCCCCGTTTCTATCGCGAGTTCTTGGCGGCCATGGCGGGCCGTGCCGCGATCCTGGCCTTCCACGCCTCGTATCATTTCGAATTCACCGACATGGACCGCTTCCTCGCCAATGCACGATTCCTGTCCGAGCAGGGAATCGACGTTCAGATCCGCCTGTTGGCGCATCCCGAGCACATGGCGCAGGTCAGGCGTCTCGCCCATGACCTGTCGGAGCAACGCAATCCGCACCTCACCTTGATCGTAAAGACGATCCGCAAGCACTTCTGGAGCGAGCCCGACGATCGCTACACCAAGGACGACCTGGCGTGGCTGTCGGATGTCCACGACGACGAGGACATCGTCCGGTCCATCGCCGTCACCTATGAGAGATCCGAGGGTGAGAGATCCGGCGGCGGGATGCGGACCGAAACCCGGATGTTCAGCCCCAACGAGATGATCGCGAAACGGCTCAACCGCTTCCAGGGCATGGGCTGCCACGCCGGCGCCGAGATGCTGTCGATCGGCGCCTCGGGCGATCTCGACCGCGCCGTCTGCTTCCGCCGCATGCGGACCCAGCGGCCGAACATCTACCGCGATGCCGAGATTCCGAGGGACTACCTGCGCCCGGTGATCTGCCCGTTCCAGGCCTGCGGATGCCCCGAAGACATCGCCATCTCGAAGGTCCGCGTAGGGCCGGGGTAATGCCTTGCATGACACAAGGCCACGTCCGCGCACAATACGGCTAGGTGCCCTTGGTCGGCAGTCCGATCCGCAACGTTTGCGTGGCGATATACACTTCGCCCAGGAAGGTGAAGAGCCCGCCGATGAGGACCAGCATCGCCGCAACGAAGACCAGTCCGATCAGCGTCGAGACGTCGACTTGAAAAAACACGCCGAGGAACAACGCGGCGATGACGCCGGAAATCAGTAGCGCACAGGTCGTCACCAGACTGATCGACCGATTGATGAGACGGGCGCGCCGGCAGAGAGTCTTGAGTTCACTCTCGCGTTCGACACGTTCGTGCCCGGCCGCGGTCGACAATCCGACTTCCAAGACGCGGGCGCGGTCGATGATTCGCGCGAGGCGGCCGGTGAAGACCGCAAGCAAGGCTCCGACGCCGGTGAGCAGGAAAACCGGCGCCACGGCAAGTTGGATCACATGGGCAATCGCAGCGAGATCGAATTGTTGCGGCATGGACGCATCTCCGGACTGAACCGCCCGAACGGGCACCGGG
Organism: Alphaproteobacteria bacterium; assembly: GCA_049691095.1. Classification (GTDB taxonomy): domain Bacteria; phylum Pseudomonadota; class Alphaproteobacteria; order DATDPM01; family DATDPM01; genus JBAVNO01. The sequence continues at coordinate 4,186 of JBAVNO010000229.1, forward strand.
CCCTGCGCATCTTAGCAGCGACCTGGACCGGAAGCTCACCAGATTGGGCGACCTTGGGCAGGCCGGCGAGGGGGAACCATGTACCCGGCCGGGCCGCGCTACGGCGCGGGGCTCTTCCGCCGTGCGGACCGGTTCGCAAGTTCGAGCAGCACGTCGGCGTGACACGCCTCATCGAGCCGGCACCAGCAGGCCAGATCGTGCCCCCGCAGAGCGTCGAGCGCGGCCATCAGCTCGCGATTAGAAAGCAAGTAATTCCGGTATCTTGCCACCATCTCCTCGCGGGTTAGATGAGGGCCTGGGCGATAGGGATTTCCCCACTTCGTGGGCCTGCCGACATAGACGGTGCCGGTAGGAAGCCGGAAGCCCTTGGTGCGGCGCACTTGAATCCGTTTGGGCATCCGCCTGGGGGTGCGCCTGGGCGCGCGCTTCGGCTTTTTCGGGGCACTGGGTTTGCCGCCGGCCACGGTCAGGAGACCTCGACCGGTGTCCCGACCCGCAGGCCGAGCGATTCGCCCGCGCGCCCCTCCGCCACCGCGATCTCCGCCAGGCCGTTGGCGTTCTCGTACCAGAAGGCGGTGCCCGGGGGCACGTCGGAAAAGGTGCGGGCGCGCTCGAGGCTTCGCCCCTGGACCTCGAGGGTCGCTCCGGGCGCGAGCGTCGCCGCGCGGAGCCCCGTCATGGCGTTGCCGAAATGGTCGATGTAGACGATCCGCGCCAGGTCGTCCGGCCACTCGCCCCCGACCGGGGAG
>JBAVNO010000230.1:0-3556 GCA_049691095.1 Alphaproteobacteria bacterium
TTCGCCAAGTTCCGCAAGCGGAAATAGCCGGCGTAAATAGCCGCGGCGCCGGCCGGCAGGAAGTTGCAGAACAGAGGCCAACACCGGGACACCCCAAGATCCGCGGCGATGGCAACATCGAGCGAGAGTAGAGGCCGAACATGCAGACCATCCTTCGCCTATCCCTGTTCGCCATCGCCGCCACTTTCGTGCTGGCGCATACCGCCTTCGCCGGCCTGCTGGTACCCGCTCCGACCGAAGTGCCGGAGCCGGGTACGCTGGCGCTGATTGCCGTCGGCCTCGGGGGCTTGGCCTTCGCCAAGTTCCGCAAGCGGAAATAGCCGGCGTAAATAGCCGCGGCGCCGGCCGGTAGGAAGGCGCAGAACAGAGGCCAAGAACGAGATATCCTGAAGCCCCAACGTTCGCAACCTAGACTGAGACGAGAGGCCGAACATGCAGACCATCCTTCGCCTATCCCTGTTCGCGATCGCCGCCTCTTTCGTGCTGGCACATGCCGCCTTCGCCGGCCCGCTGGTACCCGCTCCGACCGAAGTGCCGGAACCGGGGACGCTGGCGCTGATAGCGGTCGGCCTGGGGGCTCTCGCGGCGGCCAAGTTCCGCAAGCGGAAATAGCCGGCCGCTTATGCCCGGCGAGGGCGTCGATTCCGGATTCTCTTTTCTCGTCGAGGGCGACACGAACCTGCTCGTCGTCTTCGCGCTGTTCATGGCCGTGGCGGGCGCCGAAATGATTTGGCCGCGCCAGCAGCCATCCGGCGCAACGTCGCGCCGCTGGGGCGGCAATCTTTCGCTTTACGCGATCTCGTATGCGCTCTTGCTGCTGCCGTGGTTCGCCGCCCTCGTCGCCGCGGCGATGGCGAGCGCCGGGCATTTTGGCCTCCTGAACCGGCTCGGCTTGTCGGTTCCGATCCACTTCACGGTTGCCGTCATTGCGCTCGATGGGCTGTACTACTGGCTCCACCGGCTGATTCATGGCGTTACCGCGCTGTGGCGCGTGCACGCGGTTCACCATTCCGATCCCGAAATCGATGTGACGACGACGCTCAGGCACCATCCGCTGGAAAAGATTTTCTTCAGCGTGGTCATCGGGGCCACGGTTTTCCTTTTTGGGCTCACGGCGTCCGAAGTCGTGGCTTATGCCTGGGCCGCGCTCGGCGTCCAACTCTTAGGCCATGCGAATCTGGCGCTTTCGCCGCGGTATGACGCGGCGCTCGCGCGCGTCTTCGTGACGCCCGATTTCCACCGCCTGCATCATTCGCGTGAGATGGCCGAAACGAACAGCAATTACGGCGAGGTGTTCTCGTTCTGGGACAGGCTGTTCGGCACGGCGAAAAGCCGTTCTCGAAAAGGACACCGCGAACTCGAGCTCGGCCTCGACGAGTTCCGTGAGCCGAAACACCAGCGCGCCCACCTTCTGCTCGCCCAGCCGTTCCTACCGCAAGGCCGCGTCACCGAGGAACCGCTGCATGCGGAGGAGCGGATGGATGCGGCCGCGACGCGGCGTGTCGATCCGAAGCCCGGAATTTAGGCGCAGGTTTGCATCAAGATCGTCGCCGGGTCTTCGCGCCCGCGCGAACCTGTCCGGCAATGTTCGGGCACGTTTGCGCGCTCCGCCGGAACTGCTTCTCCCTCCGGCGCGGTCGGAACCGCCTCAGTCCGCCCTTCGATACTCTACGGCCGGCTTAATGGCGGCGGAGGAGGCGAGCGCGGCAAGAAACTTGCGGATATTGGCCGGCGGGCCGCTCAGCTGTGGCGGCGTATCGTCGTTTTCTTCAGAGGACTCGGTCATGCTGTCTGCCTTCGGCGCGTGCGCGGCGCGGTGGGGCGAAAGGATCGCGTCGTTTTGCACCGCGATCCAGGTTTCCGCCTCGGTGTTGGCGACCTCGAACAACGTGAAGCCGGATTTCGACGCCCGCGCGATGAAGAGCCGGATCGGCTCGTCCTCCTGTTCCGTCTGCAACAGATAGAATCCATTCGCGAGCGGCGCGATCCGGACCATGTATGCCGCCGTTTCGCCATTCTGGAGCGTCTCGGTCACGCTATAGGCGCGCTCGGCTCCGTCCCACGCTAAGTCCAGCGATGGATAAATGTCGTCGGCGGGAAGATAGTGGCCGTCCGACACGGATTCGACGCGCACCCCCTCGGCGGGACCGATGACATCGGCGGGGGTTTCATAGAAACACGCGGAAAGTAGGAGTAACGCCAGCCACGCGCCGGCTCGTCTTATGATCATTGTCTCAACCTTCATGGCCGATCCCGCGAAATGGCCGCCCGCGCGGCGCCCGCGGCAATATAGGCGAACCCGAAATACAGATCCTCGTAAGAGACATCCGTAAGATACCGCGCGACCGACTCCCAGGGGCGACGGCGTGCCACCTCCAAGGTGGCGCCGAATGGCCGCACCAGCGGAACGAGAAACGGTGCGAGGTACTTGAGCGTGCCTTCCGGCACGCGGAAGTCCAAGACCACCCAGCGCCTCCCGGGGTTCAGCATCTTGGTGCCGCCCGCGATCACCCGGTCGTATTCGGGCTCGAGGGTGAGCGCGAACGTGGATAGGATGCCATCGATGCCGGAAGGAAAACGGTAGTCGGCCGCCGCGGATTCCACCAGCGCGACGTTGGTCCAGTTGTTCGCCGTGACCCGCTCTCGGGCCTTCGCCAGCATGGCGTCGGTCAGGTCGACGCCGATGATCCGCCCTCTGGGCCCGATCTTCTCCTCGATCAGCGCGAAGTTGAGCCCGGTGCCGCAGCCGATCTCCACCACCGTGTCGCCTGGTGCAAGGGCGAGCCGGTTCACGGCCAACCGTCGGTAATGCTGCTCGCGGAATCCGATCAGGTAATAGAGGTTTGCGGTAACGTCGTAATGAGCGGCCCGCTTGCGATAGAGCGCCAGAACGTCGCTCGGGTTCGTGAAATCTGTCGGCATGAAGCGCTTCCCATTCGACAACGTAATTATACGACGTAACAGGCCGACGGCGCGATGTGCCGGTGGGCGCATCGCCGTCCCTATCGGCATGCCGGCCATTTGCCGCCGGCAATGCGGCGCCCACGGCCTGAAGAATCTCAATCGCAACGACGTCCGATTCTGCGGAACCGGCCGGGCCCGACATATCCGCACCTGTTTCCATGCGGATTCCAAGGAGGCCCGGGGCATGTGAAAAAATTCACAATTATATACTTGACACACGTTAACCCGAGGCATACATTAGGCTCAATAGGTTAGGAGATTGAGCCATGTCGCTGGACCTCTCGAACCCCATTTTCAACGATGAGAATAAAGCCCGCGCCCACCTGGAAAAGCTGCGCTGGGCCGATGGGCGTTATTGCCCTCACTGTGGCGAGTCCGAGAAGACCTCGTCAGTCAAGGGCAAGAAGCACCGCCCTGGGCTATATTATTGTAACTCCTGTAAGAAGCAGTTTACCGTGACAGTCGGCACACTGTTCGAGCGCAGCCATATCCCATTGACCAAATGGCTGGCTGCCTTCCAATTGATGTGCTCCAGCAAGAAAGGAATATCTGCCCATCAGCTTCATCGCATGCTGGGCATCACCTACAAGAG
>JBAVNO010000231.1:0-2361 GCA_049691095.1 Alphaproteobacteria bacterium
GCGTCCATGGCCTGGAAGATCAGCAGCACGGCATGGCGGTTGGAGGCGTAGAGGAGCTGCTGCAGGGAACTCAATCGCCGGACGTGCTCCGCCAGGCAGGCCTCATACTCCGCCTTCGACTCGTAGATGGGCTTGACCAGCGTCGGCCACCGGTGGAGGCGGACCTTCTCGCCCTCGGCGACCCGGAAGTCCTTGGGATGGATCTTCATCCTCGTCCCCGCCTTGTCTCCGCCGCCTCAAACGAAGGAGGAGGATGGCCTGCCACCCGAAGCCGACCTGCCTTCGCCGAAACGAAGCTCCGGCTTCGCGCAGGCAGGAGGCGTAGGCTGGCGGAGGGGGAGGGATGACCGCCTTCGGCGTTGCCTTTCGCTTCGCTCAAGGCCCGAACCCGACTCTTCCGTTCGAGGGTTCGAACCCCTTGCTCGTCGCTCGACCATGACCAGAACGGGGACCGCAAAGGGTCCCCGTTCTGGTCATGGCGGAGGGGGAGGGATTCGAACCCTCGGTACCTCAAAGAGGTACAACGGTTTTCGAGACCGCCCCGATCGACCACTCCGGCACCCCTCCGCAAGTGGGCGCAAGCTAACGCAGCCCCGCCAGCCCCGCAAGCGGACCGGCCAAGGATCGGCGCCCCGGCCCTAATGAGGGGTAAAGGCCGGAACGGCCGCGCGGCAGCCCCCGCGACGGGGCCGGCGACACACTCGGGAGAGGGCCGGAAAGCGGCCCGAAACCGCAGGAAAACCGCAGGAAAGCCGCAGGAAAGCCATTGACAGGCAAGGACTCGCCGGTATAGTGCCGCCTCTCGTTCGGCCCTGTCGGAAAGGCGGCTCGATCGCCCCGCGGCCGGCCGGATTTCAGCCCCCTACTAGGACCTTGGCGCGTCATGTTCGCAGTCATCAAGACCGGCGGAAAACAATATAAGGTCGCCGCGGGCGACGTCATCCGGGTCGAGAAGCTCGCGGGCGACGCCGGCGAGGAGATCGAGTTCGGCGAGGTGCTGTTGATCGGCGGACCCCAGGGCACGACCCTCGGGCAGCCGCTGGTTTCCGGCGCCGCCGTCGTCGCCACCGTGGTCAACCAGACGCGCGGGCCGAAGATCATCGTCTTCAAGAAGAAGCGGCGCCAGAACTACCGCCGCAAGAAGGGCCACCGCCAGGACCTGACGGTGATCCGCATCGCCGACATCTATCCGCCGGGCGCCGAGCGCAAGCCCATAGTCGCAAGGGCCGCCGCGAAGCCCGCCGCCGCGCCGAAGGCGGCCAAGCCCGAGGCCGGGAAGAAGGCGGCCCCCGCCAAAGCGGCGAAGAAGCAAACCGCCCATAAGGAAGCCGCGAAGAAGGAGCCCGCCAAGAAGGCGGCGGCGAAGAAGCCGGTCCGGAAGCCGGCGGCCAAGCCCAAGGCGGGCACGAAGAAGGAGAAGAAGTAATGGCGCACAAGAAGGCAGGCGGCTCGTCCCGCAACGGACGCGACTCCGCAGGACGCCGGCTCGGCGTCAAGAAATTCGGCGGCGAGCTGGTGCTGGCCGGAAACATCCTGGTGCGCCAGCGCGGCACCAAGTTCCATCCCGGCAAGAATGTCGGCATGGGCCGCGACCATACCCTGTTCGCGCTCACGGGCGGCCACGTCACGTTCCAGAGCAGGGGCGGAGGAGACCGGACCTACGTCTCGATCCTGCCGGCAGGGCCGGTCGCCGGCTAATCAGCCGCCAACGAATCGCGGGAATCGGATCGGGGAGCTCAACGCTCCCCGATTTCGTTTCTGCGCCTGTTTCGGTTTGGCAATCCCGCCGCGTGGGTTGCACGGACGGGCTTGAAGCTACAACCGGCTTTCGGAAACGCCGCTGGCCGGGCGGGTAATCCGCCCTGCCCGCTATTGCGGGCCCGAGGCCGGGGCCATCGTCTCGTCCTCGGTCGGTTCACCGTATTGCTGGGCGAGCCTCGTCGCCTCGTCCTCTCCATCGGCCGAACCATACGCCGTGTCCCGGTACGAGTGGGTCGCGACGCGGATCTGATCGCCCGCGGCGGTCGTAATCACCATTTCGGGGCCGATGCCGATGGACGAGCCCTCGCGGTCGAAGCGCTGGGTCACCTGGGCGAGCGAGCGTTCCGCAAGCAGACCGTCCGTGTGCATGGCGTGGAACACCTCGGCCCAGTCGCGGCTTCCCGTGCGGGCATCCGCGATCCGGTCCAGCGACCAGCACTGCGCGCCGTCGCGGCGAAGGGTCTGCGCGTCCATCAAGGCGCGGGCGATTCTTTGGTCGTCCGCGGAAAGCCTAGCATAGGCGCCGGCCTCTTCGCCCGGCGCCGTCCGCGGCGACGTGGCCGCCGGGCCGCCGAAATCGGCGGAGGACCCCGCGTGGGC
>JBAVNO010000232.1:0-7717 GCA_049691095.1 Alphaproteobacteria bacterium
TGGTCGAGGACAGCTACGCGTCCTTCCGCCATAAGGCGGTCGCGCCCCTGAAACAGCTCGATCAGGGGCTGTTCCTCCTCGAGCTCTTCCACGGCCCGACTCTCGCCTTCAAGGACTACGCGCTGCAGCTCGTGGGCCGGCTCTTCGACCGGGTGCTGACGCGCCGGGGCAAACGCGTGACCGTGGTGGGGGCGACCTCGGGCGACACCGGCTCGTCGGCGATCGAGGCCTGCGCCGGGCGCGACGCCATCGACATCTTCATCCTGCACCCGAAGGGCCGGGTCTCGGAGGTGCAGCGCCGCCAGATGACCACGGCCTGCGCGGCCAACGTTCACAACATCGCCATCGAAGGCACGTTCGACGATTGCCAGGATCTGGTGAAGGCGATGTTCGCCGACGCGCCGTTCCGCGACCAGATGCACCTGTCGGCGGTCAATTCCATCAACTGGGCGCGCATCATGGCGCAGACGCCCTATTACTTCGCGGCAGCGCTCGAACTCGGCGCGCCCGACCGCAAGGTTTCGGTCGCGGTTCCGACAGGGAATTTCGGCAACGTCTATGCCGCGTTCTGCGCGCGCCGCATGGGCCTGCCCATCGAACGGCTGGTGGTGGCGAGCAACCGCAACGACATCCTGGCGCGATTCTTCAAGACCGGCGAGATGCGCCTGGCCCCCGTCGAGCCCTCGCTTTCGCCCAGCATGGACATCCAGATCTCCAGCAACTTCGAGCGGCTTCTCTACGACCTGTTCGGCGGCAATGGGTCCGCGGTGAGCAAGTGGCTTCGCGCGTTCCGCGATACCGGCCGCATGCGGCTCGCCAAGACGCGCTGGCGCGAGGCGCGCCGGCTCTTCTCCGGTTTTCGCGCCGACGATGCCGAGACCCTGGCCTCGATCGCCGCGGTGTACAGGGAAACCGGCGAGCTCATCGACCCCCACACGGCGGTGGGCGTGGCGGCGGCCAAGGCCGAGCGCGATCGCTCGGTGCCGATGGTGGCGCTCGCCACCGCCCATCCGGCGAAGTTCCCCGACGCGGTCGAGAAGGCAACCGGCGTGCGCCCCCAGTTGCCGCCCCATCTCGCCGACCTGATGACCAGGAAGGAGCGGTTCACGGCGCTGCCGTCGAAGCTTGCCGCCGTCGAAGCCTATATCCGCGAGCGAAGCCGCGCCGGAGCCGCGCCATGACCGTCACCGTGACCAGGCTCGAGAGCGGGCTCACGGTCGCCACCGACCGCATGGAGGAGGTGGAGACGGTGTCGCTCGGCGTGTGGGTGGGTGTCGGCACGCGCAACGAGCAGGCCGAGATGAACGGCGTCGCCCATCTGCTCGAGCACATGGCCTTCAAGGGCACGAAGCGGCGCACCGCCCAGCAGATCGCCGAGGAAATCGAGGCGGTGGGCGGACAGATCAACGCCTACACCTCGCGCGAGAACACCGCCTATTACGTCAAGGTGCTCCGCAATGACGTGGCGCTGGCCGTCGATATCCTGGCCGACATCCTTCAGAACTCGACCTTCGACGAAGCGGAACTCGCCCGCGAGCGCGCCGTCATCGTGCAGGAGATCGGCCAGGCCGCGGACACGCCCGACGACATCATCTTCGACTATTTTCAGGAGGCGGCCTATCCCGGGCAGGCCATCGGCCGCCCCGTCCTGGGCCGCGCCGAAGTGGTGGAATCGATTCCCCGCGAAACGGTGATGGCCTATATGCGCCGCCATTATCTGCCGTCGCGGATGGTCGTGGCGGCGGCGGGCCGCGTCGACCACGACCGCTTCGTCGGCCTGGCGGGGGAGGCCTTCGGATCCCTTCCCAGCGGCGATCCGGAGACGCTCGCGACCGCCCGCTACGGGGGCGGCGAATGGCGCGCGCCGCGCGAACTGGAACAGGTGCATCTGGTTCTGGGCTTCGAAGGCATCCGCTACAACGATCCCGACTATTACGCCCAGTCGGTCTTCTCGACGCTGTTGGGCGGGGGCATGTCGTCGCGCCTGTTTCAGGAGGTGCGCGAGAAGCGCGGCCTCGCCTATAGCATCTATTCCTTCACGTCGCCCTATACCGACGGCGGCCTGTTCGGCATTTACGCCGGCACCGGCGAAGCCGAGGCGGCGGAGCTGGTGCCCGTGGTGTGCGACGAGCTGGCGGGCGCGGCCAGGAGGGTGGCCGCGGCCGAGATCGCGCGGGCCAAGGCGCAGGGAAGGGCCGCGGTGCTGATGGCGCGCGAGCGCACCTCCGCCCGCTGCGAGCAGCTGGGCCATAACATCCTCATCTATGGCCGCCCGCTGCCGCTCGACGAGATCCTGGGCGGCATCGAGGCGGTGGACGAGGCGGCGATCGGCCGGGTGGCGGATCGTCTGGTCACATCGCGGCCGACGCTCGCCGCCGTGGGGCCGCTTTCCCACGTGGAAAGCTACGAGCGTCTGGCGCGCCGGATTCCATGACCGGGGCGGGATGGTTCCGCGCCGGGGCCGGCAAGCGCGGCCGGTTGTCCGCCTGGCTCGAGCTGCCGTCGGGCGGCGACGTCATTCGATGCGGCCGGGTGATGCTTCAGGCCGAGCGGCGTTCCGACTGGAAGGCCTGGGCGAAGCTTCGCGCCGAATCGCGCGAGTTCCTGGCGCCGTTCGAATCGACTTGGCCGCGCGACGCGCTCACGCGGCGCGCGTTCCACCGCCGTGTCCGCCGCCACGCCGCCGACCGGCGTGAAGGCTCGGCCTATCACTTCCTGATCTTCCACGCCGACGACGGGACGCTGCTCGGCGGAATCAATCTCACCAACGTGCGCCGCGGCACCGTCCAGTCGGGGAGCCTGGGCTATTGGATCGGAGCGCCGTTCGCGCGCCGGGGGTTCATGACCGAGGCGCTTCGCGGCCTGCTGTCGTTCGCGTTCCTGGGATTGGGACTCCACCGCATCGACGCCGCGTGCCTGCCGGAGAACGCGGCGAGCCAAAGGTTGTTGGAAGGCGCCGGCTTCACCGGCGAAGGCCGTGCGCGCGAATACATCCGCATCGACGGCGCGTGGCGCGATCACCTGACCTACGGCATCCTGCGCTCGGACTGGGACCGGAAACGGAGCGCGCCGGCCTGATGCCTACCGCGCGTTCTCGTACCAAAACGCGGCCGTCAGGCCCCAGGCCGCGTTGAACAGAAGCACGAGAAGCGGCGTCCATGTGCCAAGCCCGAGCCCGAATATCCCGGCCGTGGTCTTGAGCGGGAAAACGACGACAAGCTGCACGAGAGCAGGGGCCAGCCCCAGCAGCAGTCCGCGGGCGACGACCGAAGGCAGGCGAAGCGGCAGCAGGAGCAGCAGCCCCCACAGCCCGCCCCACACCACGCGCGGGTAAAGCCACTGGGGGCTGAATTGGGGGGCGAGCGACACGCCGAGCGCGGCGGCGAATCCGCTCGAAACCGCGAGCCAGAGGGCGAGGCTGTTGGCGAGTCCGCCCACGGCCCCGCCGGTCAGCGCCGCCGACAGGCGCCGCATTGGGAGGTGCATCATGAGAGAGAGTTTACCCGCGGGCGGCGGATCGGCAAAGGCGCGCGCCGCGCGAGCCCGGTTATCGGCTAATGAAGAAAGGGACCTGGAAGAGTCAGGCGTGGCCGACTTCGTCGGACAGATTCCGGAAGTCGACGCCGATCTTGGCGATCGCGTGCTCCCACTTGCCTTCCAGATCTTCGCCGAACACCAAATCCTCGTCGGCGGTGACATGAAGCCAGCCGTTGCCGTGCAGCTCGTCCTCGAGCTGCCCCGGGCCCCATCCGGCGTAGCCCAAGGCCAGCAGGCAATGGCGCGGCCCCGCTCCGTCGGCGATGTCGCGCAGGATGTCGATGGTGGCGGTCAGCGAAACCTTCTCGTCCACGCGCAGGGTCGCGCCCTGGTGATAGTCGGCGCTGTGGAGCACGAAGCCGCGGCCGGTTTCCACCGGGCCGCCGAAATGAACGTGAATGTTGCTGGCGGAGTCGCTCGCGTCGATTCCGAGCTGGCGCAGCAGGTCGGGGAAGGTAACGGAGCCCAGCACCCGGTTGAGGACAAGACCCATGGCCCCGTCTTCCGTGTGGGCCACCATATATATGACCGTGCGCGCGAACCGCGGATCGCGCATCTGCGGCATGGCGACCAGCAGCTGTCCGGACAACGAACCGAATATCTTGTACTCGTCCATCATAATCACCCACATATGTCCTGGCGCGTGTCGCGGCAAGCCTTACGCGGAGATCTGCGGCGGTCAATTCGGCGTGAGGCGGCACCGCCTTTGTGGATCGCCGTGCGGCCGCTGGGGCACAATCGCACCCTTGCATCTTATAACATACTGGTTAACAAAGCGTGAGACGGCGCGCGCCAGAAATAAACCGATGAGATCAAAAGCCATCCGCATTTTCGCCGCATTTGCCGCATCGACCCTGTGCGTCGCCGCGCTCGCGGCCGCCGTGCCGGCACGCGCGGGCACGGCGGGGCTTGCCGATCAGCCGCCCCCGTCGTCGCCGATTTCGGCGCCCATTGCCGCGGGCTCGCCGCAAATCGCAACCGATCCGGGGGCGAGCCCGTGGGACGGCATCGACGAGGGTAAGGTGCGGCTTATCGCCGCGACTGCGGCGGTCGGTCGCACGGACGAGGTCATGCTCGGACTCGAATTCCGCATGGCCAAGGGTTGGAAGATCTACTGGCGCTCGCCCGGCGACGCGGGCTATCCGCCGCACCTCGACTGGTCGGGCTCGGAGAATCTGGCCGCGGCGGACGTGCTTTGGCCGGTGCCGATGCGTTTCCGCGTGCTGGGCTTCGAGACCTTCGGCTACGAGGATCACGTGGTGCTGCCGGTCCGGGCGAAGCTCTCGCAAAGCGGCGCACCCGCCGCGCTGCGGGTCAAGGTCGACTACCTCGTGTGCCAGGAAATCTGCGTCCCCGCCACGGGAAGGCTGACTCTGGCGCTCACGGCCGGCGAGCCTCGGTCGACCGCGTTCGCCGGTCTCATCGACCAATACGTGGCACTGATTCCGGGCGACGGCGGAACCGCCGGCCTCGCGATCGACGGCGCGCGGGCCGCGGGCAGCGAGCAGGCGCGGGCGCTTCGGCTCGACGTGCGGTCGGCCACTCCGCTCGTATCGCCCGACGCGTACGTGGAAGGCCCGGGCGAATTCCGGTTCGGTTTCCCGGCCACGCGTTTGTCGCCCGACAGGACGCGCGCGGTCCTGACGGTTCCGGTCTCCGTTTCCGGCGCAACCGAACTCGTGGGCGAAAGCCTGATGGTGACGCTCGTCGACGGAGGTCGCGCGGCCCAGGTGCAAGTGACGGTCGCTCCGGCGTCGTCCGCTCCCGACGATACCGCCGGCTGGGCCGAAGCGAGCGCCGGGTCCGGCGCTCCCGGGCCGCAGCTTTGGTTCGTGCTGCTGCTGGCCGTCGCCGGCGGGCTGATCCTCAACCTCATGCCCTGCGTCCTGCCGGTGCTCTCGATCAAGCTTCTGAAGGTGGTGGGGCAGGCGGGCCGCGAGCTGGCCGACGTGCGCAAAAGCTTCCTCGCCTCGTCGGCCGGCATCCTGTTCTCGTTCCTGGTGCTGGCCGCCATCGCCGTATTGCTCAAGGCGGCGGGAATGTCGGTCGGCTGGGGCATGCAGTTCCAATATCCCGCCTTCCTCGCGGCCATGGTCGCGATCCTCACGCTGTTCGCCGCCAATCTCTGGGGCTTGTTCGAGATCACCCTGCCGCGCGCGCTGGCCGACCGGTTCGGCACCGAGCGGCCGGGGCATACGCTGGGCGGAAGTTTCCTCACCGGCGCGTTCGTGACCGTGCTCGCCACGCCGTGCACCGCGCCCTTCCTGGGCACCGCCGTCGGGTTCGCCCTCTCCCGCGGCCCAACCGAAATCTTCGCGGTGTTCGCGGCATTGGGCCTCGGCCTTGCGCTGCCCTACGTCGGAATCGCGGTGGTGCCCGGAATCGTCCGCTTCATGCCGCGGCCCGGCGCCTGGATGGTGACGCTGAGGCGCGTGCTCGGCTTCGCGCTGGCCGCCACCGCCTTGTGGCTGCTCTCGGTGCTGAGGACGCAAGTCGGTCAAGGCGCGGCGCTCGCCATGCTCGCCCTCATGGTGGCGATGACCGGCCTGCTGTGGGTCGCGTCACGGCGGCCCGCCGTCGCCAAGGCGGCGGGGATCGCCGCCGCCTTGCTCGCGATCGGTTCCGTGTTCGTCCCCGGCCGGTTCGAATACGAGGGGCAAGGCACGGCCCCGGTCGCCGACGGCTATTGGCAACCGTTCGATCGGGCGGCCATCGCCGGCTTGGTCGCCTCGGGCAAGGTGGTGCTGGTGGACGTCACCGCCGACTGGTGCCTCACCTGCAAGGTGAACGAGGCGCTGGTGTTGAAGAGCAGGCGGGTTTCCGACGAGCTTTCGCGCGCGCGGGTCGTCGCCATGCGCGCCGACTGGACCCACCAGGACGACGCGGTGGCCGCCTATCTCGCGAGCTTCGGCCGCTTCGGCATTCCCTTCAACGCCGTCTATGGGCCCGATGCGCCCGAAGGGATCGCGCTGCCCGAGCTCCTGACCGAAAGGGCGGTGCTGGATGCGTTGTGGCGGGCCGGGGCCCATGCGCTGGCGGGACCGGCAAGCGGTGCCAAGCGCGCGGGTCCGGATCGCGGGCCGGCTCGCCCGAAGGGATGACTTTGGCGCCGCGAACGGCTATGTGATGGAGGAAGGGCGGCGCCGATGTGCGCTAACGCCCGATATATCCGCACTTTTTCTAGGGGATGGCGATGACGATCAAGGTTGGGGACCGGTTGCCCAAGGGCACGCTCTCGCGCATGACCAAGGATGGTCCGGCGCCGATTTCGACCGACGAGATTTTCAAGGGCAAACGGGTGGTGCTGTTCGCGGTCCCGGGCGCGTTCACGCCCACCTGCTCCGCCGCCCATCTTCCGGGATTCGTGAAGCACGCGGCGGCCATCAAGGCCAAGAAGGTGGACACCATCGCGTGCCTGGCGGTGAACGACGCCTTCGTGATGGGCGCCTGGGGCAAGGACCAGAACGTGGGCGACGCCGTCCTGATGCTGGCCGACGGCAGCGGCGCATACACCAAGGCGCTGGGGCTCGAGCTCGACCTCGTCAACGCCGGGCTCGGCGTGCGCTCGCGGCGCTATTCGATGGTCGTGGACGACGGCGTGTTGAAGTCCCTCAATCTCGACGAGGGCGGCGCGCTGGAACACAGCAAGGCGGAAGTGATCCTGAAGCAGCTTTGAGAGTGCCCGGTTCGAAGCGGCCCATCCCGAAGCAGCTGAACTCGAAACGGTGCGGTTCGAAACGGAACGGGGCCGGGCGGCCTAGAGGCGCGGCGGTCTAGTCCTCGCGGCGGATCGCCTGGCGCGCCAGCTTGTCGGCGCGCTCGTTCTCGGCGTGGCCGACGTGGCTCCTGATCCAGTGCCATTCGATGTGGTGCCGCTCGATCGCGGTCTCCAACCGCTGCCACAGATCCACGTTCTTGACCGGCTTCCGGTCGGCGGTGCGCCAGCCCTTCTCCTTCCAGGAGTGGATCCATTTGGTGATGCCGTCGCGCAGGTACGTGCTGTCGGTATAGAGCTTGACCCGCGCGGGACGCTTCAGCGCCTCCAGGGCCGAGATCGCCGCCATCAGCTCCATGCGGTTGTTGGTGGTGTCCGGCTCCCCTCCCGAGAGTTCCTTCTCAACGCCGCGGTAGTGCAGGATCGCGCCCCAGCCGCCCGGGCCCGGATTGCCGCTGCAGGCCC
>JBAVNO010000233.1:0-16505 GCA_049691095.1 Alphaproteobacteria bacterium
GGCCCGGCCGGCGGGAAGAAACCGCAGGATCGCGTGCCGACGGTGCCTTTCCGGGCCCGGCGCGGCCGCGGGGCCTTATAAGCATCCGCGAACGGTATTACATTCGGCTGTCGTGACATCGGCTTCGGATCGGCGAGCCGCATCGCGCGGGTGGCGGTACGCAGGTGGCGGTACGGGGCGATTTGGGTTTTCTGAGCATGCCGTTCTTGCGCAAATTATTCGTCGTTCTCGCCGTGGCCGCGATCGGGACCGGCGGCTATCTGTTGGCGCGGACCGAACCCTCCCAGGATGCGGCGCAGCCTCAAGCGCCGGACGAAGCGGTGCCGGTTTCGGTGGCGAAGGCGGTGAGGAAGCCCTTCCCCATCGTGCTCCCCGTGATCGGAAACGTGCAGCCCTATTCCACGGTCGCCGTCAAATCGCGGGTCGACGGCCAGATCCTGGAGACGGCGTTCCGGGAAGGACAAACGGTCAACAAGGGCGATCTGCTGTTCACCCTCGACCCGCGGCCGTTCGAGGCCGCCGTTCGGCAGTCCGAGGCCAATCTGGCGCGCGACAAAGCTCAGCTCGCGGGCGCCGAGCTCGATCTGACCCGCTATTCCAAGCTCGCGACGACCGGGTTCGGAACCCAGCAGAAATACGAGGAATCGAAGACCGCGGTCGATTCGCTCAAGGCCACGATCAAGGCCGATCAGGCGGCGCTGGAAACGGCGCTGCTCAACCTGGGCTACACGACGATCCGCGCGCCGATCACCGGGCGAACCGGGAGCGTGCTGATCCACGCCGGCAATCTCGTCAAGGCCAACGACACCAATCCCCTGGTCGTCATCAACGAGGTGCGGCCGATCTATGTCGCCTTCGCGGTGCCCGAGCGCTACCTGCCCGATGTCCGGCGGCGCCTGGCCGAAGGCCGGCTCGAGGTCGAGACCCAGCCCGCCGGTGAAAACGAGCCGCCGGTTTCCGGACAAGTGACGTTCGTCAACAACGCCGTCGACACCACCACCGGCACCATCACGCTCAAGGCCACCTTCGCCAACGACGACGAGCGGCTTGTTCCGGGGGCATTCGTCCACGTGCGGCTCGTGCTTCGCACCATCGAGAACGCGGTCGTGGTGCCGGCGCGCGCGGTCCAGGAGGGACAGGACGGGAGCTATATCTATGTCGTCGGTCCGAACGACGTGGCCGAGTTGCACCCGATCACCGGCCTCGTCCAGGGAGGCGCGGAAGCGGCGATCGAAAGCGGCGTCGCGGAAGGCGACCGGGTCGTGACCGACGGGCAATTCCGGCTGCGCCCCGGGGTGCGCGTGACGACGACCCCGCTGCCCGGCGCCGAACCCGGATCGGGACGCTCGTCGTGACGTTGCCCGAGCTTTGCGTCCGCCGCCCGGTCATGACTACGCTGGTCATGGCCGGTCTGCTCTTGTTCGGACTGTTCTCCTACCGCGCGCTCCCGGTGAGCGAGCTTCCGCAGGTCGATTTTCCCACCATCTCCGTGTCCGCGAGTCTTCCGGGCGCAAGCCCCGAGACCATGGCCGCGTCGGTGGCGCGCCCGCTCGAGGCCCAGTTCTCGACCATCGCCGGCATCGATTCGATGACCTCGACCAACGCGCAGGGTTCGACGCAGATCGCGCTGCAGTTCGCCCTCAACCGCGACATCGACGCGGCCGCCCTGGATGTGCAGTCGGCGATCTCCGCGGCTTTGCGCCGCCTTCCCTCCGAGATGCCCGACCCGCCCTCGTTCCGGAAGGTCAACCCGGCCGAATTCCCGATCTTCTACATCGCGCTCTCCTCGCCCACGCTACCGATGTCGGTGGTCGATTCCTACGGCGAGACGATTCTGGCGCAGCGCCTCTCCATGCTCGACGGCGTGGCCCAGGTGCTGATCTACGGTCCGCAGAAATATGCGGTTCGGGTGCAGGTGAACCCGGATTCGCTGGCCTCGCGGGACATCGGCATCGACGAGCTGGCGCGCTCGGTCGCAAACGCCAACGTCACGCTTCCGACCGGGTCTTTGTCCGGCCCGCACCAGACGCTCACCGTCGAGGCGACCGGCGCGCTCCAGGACGCCACCGCGTTTCGCCCCGTGATCGTCGCCTATCGGGGCGGCGCCCCGGTCCGTCTCCAGGACGTGGCCAACGTGATCGATTCGGTCGAGAACGACAAGGTGGCGAGCTGGTTCGGACAGACGCGCGCCATCATCCTCGCCATTCAGCGCCAGCCCAACACGAACACGATCGAGGTCGTGAACAGAATCCGGCAAGTGCTCCCCTCCTTCGAGGCCCAGCTTCCCGCCGCCGTCAGTCTGCACGTGCTCTACGACCGCTCGCAGAGCATCCGGGCGTCCGTCTCCGACGTGCAGTTCAGCCTGATGCTCGCCTGCGCGCTGGTCGTGATGGTCATATTCCTGTTCCTGCGCCGGTTGTCGGCGACCGTCATCGCCAGCCTGGCCCTGCCCCTTTCGGTGATCGGGACGTTCCCGGTCATGTACCTCCTGGGTTACAGCGTCGACAATCTGTCGCTGATGGCGCTGACGCTTTCGGTCGGCTTCGTCATCGACGACGCCATCGTGATGCTGGAGAACATCACGCGGCACGTCGAACGCGGCGAAAAACCCCTGGCCGCCGCGCTCAAGGGCTCGCGCGAGATCGCCTTCACCATCCTTTCGATGACCGTGTCGCTGGTCGCGGTCTTCATCCCGATCCTGTTCATGGGCGGCATCGTCGGCCGCCTGTTGCACGAGTTCGCGGTCACGATCTGCACCGCGATCCTGGTGTCGGGCGTGGTGTCGCTCACCCTGACGCCGATGCTGTGCAGCCGGTTCATGCGGGAGCAACGGGCCGAGAAGCAGAGTCTCGCCTATCGCGCCGGCGAGCGAGTCTTCGGTGCGATGCTTTCGGCCTACGAGGTCACGCTGTCATGGTCGTTGCGCCACCGGGGCTTCGTGATGCTGGTGTTCGTCGCGACCGTGGCGGGAACGGTCCACCTCTATACCGTGATGCCGAAGACCTTCCTGCCGAGCGAAGACGTCAACCAGATCATCGCCTTCACCGAAGGCGCCGAGGACGCATCCTTCGCCTCCATGGTCCGCTACCAGAAGCAGGTGGCCGACATCATCGCCGCCGATCCCAACGTCCACAATTTCATGTCGACCGTCGGACCATCGGGCTCGCGCTCGACCGGCAATTCCGGGTTGATGTTCATCCATCTCAAGCCCAGGGCCGAGCGGACGCTGTCCGCCGACGAGGTGATCCAGGAGCTTCGCCCCAAGCTGGGTCAAATTCCGGGCATCAAGGTCTACATGCAGAATCCGCCGTCGCTTCGCATCGGCGGCCATCTCACCAAGTCCCAGTACCAGTACACGCTGCAGAGCCTCGACCTCGGCGAGCTTTACGAATGGGCGGGCCGGCTCACGCGCAAGCTTCAGGAAACCCCGGCGTTCCAGGACGCCACCAGCGACATGCTGATCCGAAGCCCCAACGTCACCGTCGAAATCGAGCGCGATCGCGCGGCGGCCCTCGGCGTGACGGCGGACCAGATCGAAGTCGCGCTGGGGAGCGCATTCGGCACGCGCCAGGTTTCCACCATCTACACGTCGTCCGACGAGTACGAGGTGATCCTGGAGGTCGATCCTCGGTTCCAGCGCGACGCCACGTCGCTGCCGCGGCTCTATATCCGCGGCAACACCGGGACGTTGGTGCCGCTGACCGCGGTGGCCAAGATCAAGCGCGGGGTCGGGCCGCTTACCGTCACCCACCAGGGACAGCTTCCTTCGGTCACCGTGTCGTTCAATCTGGCGCCCGGCACGGCGCTGGGCGACGCGGTGCGCAAGCTCGACGCCATCGTGCGCGACATGGGCATGCCGAAAAGCATCGAGGCCAGCTTCCAGGGCACGGCCCAGGCCTTCCAGACATCGCTGACCGGCATGGGCCTGCTTCTGGTCATGGCCGTGCTCGTGGTCTACATCGTGCTGGGCGTGCTCTACGAAAGCTTCGTCCATCCGATCACGATTCTCTCCGGGCTGCCGTCGGCAAGCCTCGGCGCGCTCCTGGCGCTGTCGCTGGCGGGCCAGACACTGAGCCTCTATGCCTTCGTCGGCGTGGTGATGCTGGTCGGCATCGTCAAGAAGAACGCGATCATGATGATCGATTTCGCCATCGAACGCCGCCGCAACGAGGCCATGGAGGCGCGGCGCGCGATCTACGAGGCCTGCCTGGTCCGCTTCCGCCCCATCATGATGACGACCATGGCCGCGATCATGGGCACGCTCCCCATCGCCTTCGGATTCGGGACCGGGTCCGAGGCGCGTCGTCCCCTCGGGCTCGCGGTGGCGGGCGGGCTGGCGGTGTCGCAACTCCTGACCCTCTATCTGACGCCCGTGATCTATCTCTATCTCGACCGGTTCGAAGGCGCGGCGCAGGGATTCTTCGGCAGGTTGCGCCGGAGGCGGAGGGCGCCGGCGGAATGACCGGGCCCCCAGCGCCCACATCCCTTGCGCGCGCCTCCCTTGCGCCCGCGTCCCTTGCGCCGGCCGCATCCCTCTTGCCATAGTCCGGCCCCGAATTCCGAAACGCGCCATGGCGAAACGCAATTCCGAGACATTGACCTGCTGGGTCGTGACCGACGGCAACCCGGGCATGGAGAACCAGTGCCTGGGGCTCGCGGCGGCCCTCGGCGTGACGCCCGTCGTCAAGCGGGTGAGGAACCGCCTGCCCTGGCGCTGGCTGCTGCCGCGGATGTGGGTGTGCGCCCTTTGCGCGCCCGGTCCCAAAGGCGACCGGCTCGAGCCGCCCTGGCCCGACCTCCTGATTGCGACCGGCCGCCAGTCGGTCGCGCTGTCGGCTGCGGTGCGGCGCGCCAGCGGAGGGCGCACCTTCACCGTCCAGATCCAGAACCCGGACATCGCCAGCGGCAATTTCGACGTCGTGGTGTGCCCGCTCCACGACGGGCTCGCGGGTGAAAACGTGATCGAGACCCTGGGCGCCATGAGCTTCGTGACCAAGGAAAGTCTGGCGCAGGCGAAGGAGCGCTTCGCGCCGCTGCTCGCCCGCCTGCCACGGCCCTTGGTCGCGTGCCTCGTCGGCGGGACGAATCGCGCCTACCGGTTCACGCCCCATCTGGCGGCCCAACTCGCCGACGGCCTGGCCCAGCTTTCGCGCCGTTACGGCGCCGGCCTCGCGGTCACGCCGTCGCGGCGCACCGGGGCCGAGTACGAGGCCCTGTTGCGCGACAAGCTCGCGCCGCTCGGCGCCGAGATCTGGAATGGGCGGGGCGAGAATCCGTATCTCGGCTACCTCGCCCACGCCGATGCCATCGTGGTCACCTCGGATTCGGTCAACATGGTGTCCGAGGCCTGCGCCACGGGAAAGCCGGTCTATGTGTTCGAGCTCGAAGGGGGATCGCCGAAGTTCCGCCGTTTCCACGACGAGATGAAGCGCGCCGGATTCACCCGTCCCTTCGATGGGACGCTTTCCGATTGGAGCCATGAGCCCTTGGACGAGACCAAGGCCGTGGCGGCGGCGATCCGCGAACGGCTCAGCCGCCATCGCGCCCGCCTGAAAGGCTAAAAGCCCCTATGGGCGAAAGGGTTGCGCTTGATCCGGCCCGATCGCGTTTGCGGCGCGGCGGCGATTCCGTTATAGCAAAGCCCATGACGCCCCCGGCGACCTCGCAGCCACGAACCGGCGGACCCTCCATGGCCGTATTCGATCTTGCCGCCTTCGAGCGCACGCCTCTCGAACACGATCCCTTCGACTTCCTGGTGGTGCCGGGGTTCGTGCGCAAAGAGGCGCTGGCCGCCCTGCACCGCGATTTCCCCGCGATCGAGAACCCGGGCAGCTTCCCGACGAGCGAGCTTTCCTTCGGTCCCGCGTTCCAGGCGATGCTGGACGAGTTCGCCGCGCCCGAGGTGCGGCGCGCCGTCGAGCGCAAATTCGGCGTCGATCTTTCGCGGCGGCCCTTGACGGCGACGGTGCGGGGCCGCTGTCAGCTCAAGGACGGACGCATCCACACCGACAGCAAGACCAAGATCATCACCGTGCTCATCTATCTGAATCCGAGCTGGGAGACTCCTGGAGGACGGCTGCGGCTGCTGCGTTCGGCCGACGATCTGGAGGATTTCGCGGCCGAGGTGCCGCCCGACGAGGGCACCCTGCTCGCCTTCCTCCGCAGCGAGAAGTCGTTTCACGGCCACAAGCCGTTCGTGGGCGAGCGCCGCGCCATTCAGTTCAACTGGGTGACCGGCAAGGGCGTGGCCTGGCGCGAGCGGGCGCGCCACCGCGTCAGCGCCTGGCTCAAGAGGCTGAAGGCCGCGGCCTGAGCCGGCCCGCGCCCTTCGAGCGGCCCTTCGTCCGGCCGAAGGCGACGCGGCCGGGGGCCGTGGCGGCGGGGGTGGAATCGGTCTAGGGTAGCGCATGGTCCTGAACATCGAGACCTTCACCAACCCCGGCGCCAAGGGCTGGCGGCCCGGCAACAATTTCGGCGGCTCGACTCTGTTCAAGGCGCTGGGCCACCCGCTTGCCGGCGACAAGGCCAAGGCGCTCCGGGCCCGCTTGGCCGCCCGCGCGCCGGTCGCCGTCTATGACCCGCTGAACCAGGCCGGCTGTTTCGACGCCTTCTACGATCTGGCCGGGGTCGGCATCGAAGCCGTCTATGTGCAGAAGGTCGAGGAGCGTGGCGAGCAGCGGCTGGGGCACACCGCGCGCCTGGTGACCGAGATCGTGCGCATCAAGGCGCGGGTCATCCTGGTGGCCGGCTTCGATGCGCCCCGGCTCTTGAGCCACATGCGGCATCTCGTCCCCGAAGGCGTCGAGATCGTGACCTTCGACGATCTCCGGCTCCCCGACGACATGCTGACGAACCCGCGCGCCTATCTCGATCCGCTGAATTTCGCCACCAACTTCGGTTTCCTGCGCGAGGGCGGCGGCCACCACACGGTGATCTCGTCGGCCAATTACTGGTCGGGCTACGGCGCCAAATCGCCGGAGCTGTGGCTGTGCCTGTTCGGCGCCGACGGGCATGTGCTCGCCCGCTGGCGCGAGAAGCTTCCGGATGCGGGCGGCACCTTCCGCATCGACAGCCGCGAGGTGAAGGCGCGCTTCGGGCTCGGCGATTTCGCCGGCTCGCTGTTCATCCACGTGGTCCGGGCCGCGGGCCACGATGTGGTCAAGTACGCGCTCGACATCATCAGCGACGACGGGCGCACGCTTTCGTGCACCCACGACGCCAACGCCTGGCCCGCCGACCTTTACGCCGGCATGCCGGCGCCCGAGAACGGCGAGCGCGTGATCCTGTGGCTGCAGAACAGCCATCCGGCGGAGATCCCCAAGGGGGCCGTGGGGCTCAACATCGTCGGGTCCCAGGACGTGGCCTGGATCGGGCAACCGGTGCCGCCGTTCGGCACGCTGCCCGTGGACGTGGCCGCGTTTCTTCCCCATGCCCGCTGGCCCGACCAGATCGAGATTCAAGCCGGGCGCTATTTCGTGCGGCCCCGCTACGAAGTGATCCACGAGGACGGGCGCAGGCGCATCGCCCACGCCAACGTCGAGCGGACCGATTTGTCCCCCGACCCCAACATCCCGAAACTGGCGGACGTTCTGGGCAAAGGCTACGTCATGCCGCTCCCCGTCCTGCCTCTCGACCAGTTCGAGAGCGAGGCGGTGGCGACGCCCATGTCCACCTGCCAGCACGAACTGCCGCTCGCCGTCGCGCTCATGGACGCGGGCGGCCGCGAGGTCGCGCGCCGCTATCTGGGCCGGATCGCGCGCCGCGAAAGCCGTCCCGTCGACGCCCGCGCGCTTCTGGACGAGGCCGGCGCGGAGCTGCCCTCGGGCTACGGGCACCTCGAGTTCCTGTACGATTTCCGCAACGGCGGCGAGGCTGACGGCTGGCTCCATGCCTTCGGCCGCTACCGGCAGAAGGCGAGCCGCCACATGGCCGAGACGATCTTCGGCGCCCACATCTACAACACCCCCATCGTCTACAAGGACGAGCCCCAGTCCTATGTGGCCAAGCCGCCCGGGCTCTCGACCCGAATCTTCCTGCGGCTCGGCGATCCGCCGCTGGACACGCTCTGCCACCTCATCTATCCGGCGTCCCTGCCGTGGCACCCCTCCTCCGCGACGGTGCTTTCGCTGTGCGACCGTTCGGGCCGCGAGGTGGCGAGCCGCGAGGTCAAGATCGCCTGCGGCGGCAGCCTGTTCTTCCGCTACAACGACATGTTCGAGCCGGCCGAGCGCGAGGCGGCGGGAAAGGGCGGCTACGTCCTGGTGAAGGATTCCACCTGCCGCCTGTTCGGGTTCCACGGGCTGCTCGCCGACGAGCGCGCCTTCAGCCTCGACCACATGTTCGGCTTCTAGGCGGCCTGTGGGCCTGCCCTTGCCCCGCGTGCCCGCGCTTTCTATGTTTAGGCCGTGACGTCCCCCGCGTTTCCCGTTCCCCCTGGTCACCACGGCGGTTCCATGCCCCAGCGCCTCACCACCAAGACTCTCATCATCGGCTCGGGACCGGCCGGGTACACGGCGGCGATCTACGCCGCGCGGGCCAATCTTGCGCCGATCGTGGTCGCGGGCCTGCAGCCCGGCGGCCAGCTCACCATCACCACCGACGTCGAGAACTATCCCGGTTTCGCCGACGTCATCCAGGGCCCGTGGCTGATGGAGCAGATGCGGGCCCAGGCCGAGCATGTGGGCGCGCGGATCGTCTCCGATACGATCGTGAAGGTGGATCTGAGCCGGCGGCCGTTCGAAGCCGTCAGCGATTCCGGCGACACCTATGTCGGCGACACGCTGGTGATCGCGACCGGCGCCCAGGCGCGCTGGCTTGGGCTGCCGAGCGAGGAGACGTTCAAGGGCTTCGGCGTCTCGGCGTGCGCCACCTGCGACGGGTTCTTCTTCCGCGGCAAGGACGTGGCCGTGGTGGGCGGCGGCAACACCGCGGTCGAGGAGGCGCTCTATCTCACCAACCACGCGCGCAAGGTGACGGTGGTGCACCGGCGCGACTCGTTCCGGGCCGAGAAGATTCTCCAGGACCGGCTGTTCCGCAATCCGAAGATCGAGGTGATCTGGAACGCGGTGGCGGAAGAGGTGCTGGGAACGGGCGAGCCGCCCGGCGTCACGGGGCTGCGGGTGCGCGACATGAAGACCGGCCGCACCCGCGACATCGCCGTGGACGGCGTCTTCGTCGCCATCGGCCACACGCCGGCAACCGAGCTGTTCAAGGGGCAGATGGAGATGGATGCCGGCGGCTACATCGTGGCCGCGCCAGACAGCACGCGCACCTCGATTCCCGGGGTGTTCGCCGCCGGCGACGTGCGCGACAAGATCTATCGCCAGGCCGTGACCGCGGCGGGCACGGGATGCATGGCCGCGCTCGATGCCGAGAAATTCTTGGCCGAGCATGGGGCCGAAAACGGGGCCGAGCACGAAAGCGAAGCCGCCGCCGCACAAACAGCCCGCAAGACGGCGGCCAAGGCGGCCGCGTCATAGCGGGTTGACGGGTCGAGGCCGGCCCGACGCAACCGCCGGCGCGCTCTCCGCCCCCTAGGACGCGACCATGGATTGGGACAAGCTTCGCATCTTCCATACCGTGGCCGAGGCGGGAAGCTTCACCCGCGCCGGCGACACGCTGAACCTGAGCCCCTCGGCCATCTCGCGCCAGGTGAGCGGGCTGGAGAAAAGCCTCAACGTCACGCTGTTCCACCGCCATGCCAGGGGGCTGAGGCTCACCGAGCAGGGCCGGCTCCTCTACGATACGGCGCACGAAGTGCTCTCGCGCCTCGCCTTCGTCGAATCGAAGCTCTACGAAAGCCGCACCCGCCCGTCGGGCCCTTTGCGCGTCACCACCACGGTCGGATTCGGCTCCATCTGGCTGACGCCGCGGATCAAGGATTTCCTGCTGCTCTACCCGGAGATCGACCTGACGCTGGTGCTGGACGACCGCCAGCTCGATCTCGCCATGGGCGAGGCGGACGTGGGCATCCGCATGGCGCCGCCGGTTCAGCCCAACCTCATCCAGCGGCGCCTGCTCACGGTGCGGTTCTACGTCTATGCGTCGGCGGACTACCTCAAGGATTTCGGGCGCCCGGCGACCCCGGCCGAACTCGACGGCCACCGGCTCATCGTCTACGGCGACGCCATCTCGCGGCCCCCGCTCCCCACCGCCCAATGGCTGCTCACCGAGGGGCTGCCGCCGGGCCGTTCGCGCCGGCCGGCGCTGACGCTCAATACGGTGTACGGGGTCTTCCGCGCCGTGCAGGGCGGCATCGGAATCGCGGCCCTGCCCGATTATCTCGGGACCAGCGATCCCAATCTCGTGCGCATCCTGCCCGCCATCGAGGGCCAGCCGGTGGAAGCCTATTTCGTCTATCCCCGCGAGGTCAGGAACGCCAAACGTCTGGCGGTGTTCCGCGACTTCCTGATCCGCAAGGTGGCCGAGGCGGGTCATACCTGACCGCCGCCCCTGACCGCCGCCCCTGACCGCCGCAGGCGTCGCGGCGGTTACGCCCAGGGGCCGCGTCCGCCGGGGTGGCGGCGATGGGTGGGATAGAACAGCGTGACGCCGCGTCGCCGGAACGGCAGTATCAGGACCGCTCCCGCCGCGAAGCCCCCGATGTGCGCCCAATAGGCGATCCCGCCCACTCCCGCCGGAGCCAGCGCCCCCTGCACGAGCTGGAACACGATCCACAAACTCAGCACGGCCAGGGCGGGCACCCACATGATCCGCGAGAAAACGCCGAGAGTAAGGACGACCATAACGCGGGCATGCGGGTAGAGGAGCAGGTACGCTCCCAGCACCCCGGCGATGGCGCCGCTCGCCCCGATCATCGGAACCGCGGAACCGGGTTCCCAAAACGCCTCGGCCAGCGCCGCCGCGACCCCGCACAGCAGGTAGAACGCGATGAAGCGGCCATGCCCCATGGCGTCTTCGACGTTATTCCCGAAGATCCACAGGTAAAGCATGTTGCCGATGAGGTGCAGCCAGCCGCCGTGCAGGAACATGGAGGTGAAGATCGAGACCGCCGGCGGGATCATGGCGACCTCGGGCGGAAGCTGGGCTTTCCCGAACAGGACCGCGGGGATGAGCCCGAACGCGTAAGCGGTCTCTTCCTGGCGGGCGGGACCGAGGGTCTGTTGCCAGAGAAAGACCAGCGAGGCGACGACGATGATTGCCACCGTCGCATAGGGCTTGAGCTCGGTGGGGTTGTCGTCGTGCAGCGGGATCATATGGCGCGGGGTGCCCGGTGGCGTGAGGTCCGGGGCGGACGCGAAGAGCCCGGGCGACGCCCTTATCCTAAGCGCCTCGGGGCTTCACGGGGAAGCGGGTGCTTCGGCGCGAAGGTTGGCGCGCGAAGGTTGGCGCGCGACGAGCGCAGGCGCGGACGGGGCCGTGGCGCCTAAATGTATAGCCGCTCGCCCTCGAGATCCTTGTAGATGTCGGCCACGAACTCGGCGTAGCCGTTGAAGAGCAGGGTCGGCACTCGCTCGTCCGTTCCCAGCACCCTTTCGGTCGCCTGGCTCCAGCGCGGGTGCGGCACCTTCGGGTTGACGTTGGCCCAGAAGCCGTATTCCTTGCCTGCCACCATCTCCCAGAAGGTCTTGGGCCGCTTGTCGGTGAAGGTGAAGGCGACGATGCCCTTGGTCGACTTGAAGCCGTATTTCCATGGCACGGCGAGCCGGAGCGGCGCGCCGTTCTGCTTGGGGATGGGATGGCCATAGGAGCCGGTGACGATGAACGCCAGTTCGTTGGTCGCCTCGGCCATGGTGAGCCCCTCGGTGTAGGGCCAGGGATACCAGACCTGCCGTTGCCCGACCGCGACCTTCGGATTCATGAAGGTCTGCATCTGAAGGTATGCCGCCGAGCCCAGCGGCTGCGCGAAGTCGACCAGCGCCTTGAGGGGAAAGCCGCTCCACGGCACCGCCATCGACCACGCCTCGACGCAGCGGTGGCGGTAAAGCCGTTCCTCGAGCGGCATCTTGGCGAGAAGGTCGTGGATCGAGATCGTGAACGGCTTCTCGACCATGCCGCCGATGGAAACCTCCCAGGGACGGATGGGAAGCTTCTGCGCCTCGGCCGCGATCTCCTTCTGGGAGCCGAACTCGTAGTAGTTGTTGTAGGCGGCGACGTATTTTTCCGCGGTGACGGGCCGGTCCAGCTTATAGCGGGGGTTGCGTTTGACGGGATAGAGATTGGCCGACGGGTCGGCCTCGTCCGCATCGGCGACCGCGGGGAGCAACGCGCCGGCCGCGGCCAGGATCGGACCGGCCGCGGCAGCCTGAAGCAGGCGTCGGCGGTCGCGGAAGACCGATTCGGGCGTCGCCGCCGATTCGGGAAGCTCCCAGCCTCGTTTGGTCCTCGTCAGCATGGCGCGTCCTCCCGGCCCGAGTCCGATCCCTCCCGGAAAAGTTAGCCCGGATCGCGCTCAGGGCAAATCTTTTTGCCGTGAGGCGGGAAAACGACCGATCCGGTGGCGAGTCGCGAGGGGTTGCCGTCCGGCGCGAGACGCACTCGGCGCGTTACGGGGAATGCGTCCTTACGCGACGATGCTGCGGAGCATCCAGGCCGTCTTCTCGTGGGTGCGCATGCGCTCCACCAGAAGATCGAGGCTCGACTCGTCGTTGGCCTGTTCCGCCAGCGGCACGACCTTGCGCGCCGTCTTGACCACGGTCTCGTTGGCCTCGACGAGCTGACGGACCATGTCCTGGGCCGCGGGCACGCCATCGGCTTCCTTGACCGAGGCCAGCCGCGAAAATTCGGCGTAGCTTCCCGGCGCCGGCGCCCCCAGCGAGCGGATACGCTCGGCGATCAGGTCCACGGCCGCGGCGAGTTCCGTGTACTGGCCCTCGAACATCGCGTGAAGGTCGTTGAACATCGGCCCGGTGACGTTCCAGTGGAAGTTATGGGTCTTGAGATAAAGCGTGTAGGTGTCGGCCAGAAGCTGCGAAAGCCCCTTGGCGATCTTCTGGCGGTCCTTCTCGGCGATTCCGATATCGATCTTCATGACCACTCCTTTTATGGCACGGGTGCCGGGCGCATGGCGGCTGGATTCTGCACCGAGACCCTGTCCCGCCCGTATTAAACAAGAACCATTCTAAATGTATGCTGAATAGACTGTGATTAAAGGTCTCTAATCGGTAAGTACTAGGTAAGACAGCACACCCGAGGAGGCCGCGGACGCCGCGCCCGTGGGGCGTCAGGACGCGGCCGCCATCTTCTGGGCGCGCTGGGCCACCACCTGGTCGGCCAGGCGCCCGGTCAATTCCTGCAGGTGGTCGAGCTTCCAGGCGAAATTGCCCACCCCCAGGGTGAGCGAGCGCAATTCGATGATGAGGTCGTGCATCTCCGATTGCGGCAGGTAGGCCTGCACCTCGTCCCAATCCTTCCATCCCTCGATCGGGCCGTAACCCAGGATCTGGCCGCGCCGCCCGCTGATGAGCCGCTGGGCCTTGGAGGTGAACTCGCTCGGCACCCGCACGGTGACGAGGAAGATGGGCTCGAGCAGCACCGGATCGCAGTTGGCCATGCCTTCGGTCATGGCGATGCGCGAGGCCTGCTTGAACGCCTGCTCGGAGCTGTCGACCGAATGGTACTGGCCGTCGGTGAGCGTGACCGCGACGTCCACCACCGGGAAGCCGAACGGCCCGCGTTTCAGGTATTCGCGCACGCCGGCCTCGACCGCGGGGATGAATTGCCGCGGCACCGCGCCGCCGACGACCGTATTGGTGAATGTGAATCCCGTCCCCCGCGGCAGCGGCTTGATGTCGATGTGCACGTCGCCGAACTGGCCGTGTCCGCCGGTCTGCCGCTTGTAGCGGCCGTGCTGGGACGTGGATTTCCGGATTGTCTCCTGATAGGGCACCTGCGGCCGGTGGGCGGTGGCGGCGAGGTTGTATTTGCTCTTCAGCCGCTCGAAGGCGATGCGCAGATGCATCTCGCCCTGGCCCCACAGCACCAGCTCGTGGGTGTCCATGCTCTGTTCGACGGCGAGCGAGGGATCTTCCTCCACCAGCTTGGCGAGCGCACCCGTCAGCTTCACCTCGTCGTTGCGGTTCTCGACCGCGACCGCGGCGCTGAAGACGGGGGCCATGGGCGCGAAGGACGGGCCCTTGCCGTCCGTTGTCCGCGCTGCCGCGGTCAGCCGGTCGCCGGTCTTGAGCGAATCCATGCGCAAGAGGGCCACGATGTCGCCGGGGCCCGCCTTGGCGAGCTTGGCCTGGGTCTGGCCCGTGAGGTGCGCCACGCCGCCGACGCGCTCGCCGCCCAACGTCATGCCTTCGGCGACCTCGCCCCGCCAGATTCGGGTGAGCGACAGTTTCCCGACGTGCGGCACGTGGAGGGTCTTGAACACCAGCGCGAACGGCCCCTCGCCTCCATCGAGCCCCAGCCGTTCGGCGGTCGACTCTACGCCCGGAACCTCGTGGCGCAACGCCTTCAACAGCCGCCGCACCCCGTGATCGTGCAGCGCGCCGCCCAGGAACACGGGCACGATCATGTCGCGGCTGAGCGTGCGCGTCAGATCGCCGTAGACCTCCTCCTTCGAGGGCAGCGAATCCTCCAGCAGCTTTTCGAGCAGCGCGTCGTCGAAGTCGGCGAGCGATTCCAGAAGCCGGGTCCGCTCCTGGCGCTCGCGCTCCGCAATAGACTTCGGTATCGCCACCCGGTCGGAGGGTTGGTCGGGGCGATAGAGATAGGCCCGCTCGCTCACCAGATCGACATAGCCGGTGATCTTGTCATCCTCGCGGATCGGCACTTGCCGCAACACGAGCGGCCGGTCGGACACCTGCTGCAACGCCCCCAGAATCTCGGCGACGCTGCCCGGCGCCTGATCCATCTTGTTGATGAACAGCATGTGGGGGATCTGGTGCTCGTCCAAATATTTGAGGATGGGGGCGAGCGTCAGCGTCTTGGACATGTCCGGCTCGCACACCACGACCGCCGCATCGACGACGTTGAGCGCGTTGCGCGCTTCCTGCGCGAATTCGATGGAGCCGGGGCAGTCGATGAAGGTCCACTTGTCGCCCAGATACTCGGCCGAGGCGACCGACACCTCGACGCTCATCTGATGGGCCCTGGCCTCGGGCGCGGAATCGCCGACGGTGGTGCCGTCCTTGACCGTGCCCTTGCGGTGAGTCGCGTTCGTGACCGCGAGCAGGCTCTCGAGAAGGGTCGTCTTGCCGCTGAGATACGGCCCGACGAGGGCCACGCAACGCGGATATTTCCCCTGGCTCGCGGGCAACGGCGCCTCCCTGATCTTATCGGCCGCGGCCCCCGGACCGGCGTGCCCGGGGATCAAGCGAGCCTTTCTTTTGTTGCATCTATGGTTTCAATCCCTTAGGCGGCTTGCAACGAAAAAATGCGCGAGCGCGTGCCTGTGCCGCGCCCGGCGCCGATCACGCCCGAATAGGAAGGTTCCAGACTGTGAAGGGGGATCAAGCGGCTAGGGATTGGCGGAAAGTTTGAGCGCCGTGGCGATGAAGCCGTTGACCGGCGTGGCGATGCCGAGTTCGCGCCCCAGTGCGGCCACCTTGCCGGAGAGCCAGGGCAGCTCCAGGCGATTGCCCCGCTCCAGATCCTCCAGCATCGAGGCCCGGTAGTCGTACGGCATGGTCTGGATGATCTTGGACCAGGTCTCGACCGGATCGCCCGCGAACCCTACCCCCTTGGCGCCGGCCAGCGTCGCCGCCTCCTGCATGGCGGCGCGGAACATGGCCCAGGTTTCCGCGTCCTCGCGGAGGGGACCGATGGGTCTGCGGGTCACCGCCGTCATGCCGCTGAAGGCGACCAGAAAGATGAACTTCTCCCAGATCACCCGTTCGATCCGGTCGGTCAACTTGGCGTCGAGCGAGGCGGCGCGGCAGGCCTCGAGGAAGGCTTGGCCCCGCGGGCTCTCGCGCCCGCCCAATTCGCCGAAGAAGATGCGGGCGAGCTTGCCGGTGTGGCGGATGACGCCCGGCTCCTTGATCGTGGCCGAGATATGCGCCACCCCGCCCATGACGGGCTTTTGCCCCAGGATGCCGATGAGACGCTGCTGCGCATCGACGCCGTTTTGGAGCGCGATGACCGCGGTCTCGGGCACCACCATGGGCCGGATCGCCTCGCCCGCGCCTTCCACGTCCCACAGCTTGACGCAGAACAGCACCACGTCGACGGGGCCGACGGCGGCGGGATCATCGGTCGCCTTGGCCTCGATGCGCGCGTTTCCGAGCTCGCTTTCGATCGCCAGGCCCCGGGACCCGATCGCCTTCAGGTGGGCGCCCCGCGCGATGAAGGTAACGTCGAGGCCGGCCTCGGCCAAGCGCCCGCCGAAATAGCCGCCGACGCCCCCGGTTCCCATTACCGCGATCCGCACCCGCTCCTCCCCGGCGCCTGGAAGCCCCTCGGCCCTGAGACGCCGTACCTCAGCGCAGCGCCGCCGTCGCCCGCTTGATGCGTTTGCAGGCCTCGGTCAGCGCCTCGGTCGAGGTGGCGTAGGAAATCCGGAAATAGGGCGACAGGCCGAAGGCCTCGCCCTGCAC
>JBAVNO010000234.1:0-11029 GCA_049691095.1 Alphaproteobacteria bacterium
CCCCCCCGCGCCCGGTGCCGCCGCGGGGAGTGGCGGCGGTTCGGCCGCCATGACCGCCGTAATGCCGGCCGGTTCGACGGCGACGCTGGCCCCCGATCAGGTCCGCCTGCTCGAGAGACGGATCGTCGCGGTCGAGGACCACGTCCGGCAGCTCGACCGGATCCTGAGACGGGCCCTGGAGATCGCCGCCCGGTACCTCGAAGGCGGCGGGGACGACGAAACCGGGCCGTCCGGCTAGCGGGCCTATTCCGACATGACACAACCTGCACAGCCGTCTGGAGCCGTCAGTCGGACGAATCCGGCCGCGGCCTCACCCCCGCTCGAACCGAAGGCGGTGACGAAATCCGGCGCGAAGACGGGTGCGGATTCGCCGATCGTGAACGCGATGACGGTGGACGTGGAGGACTATTTCCAGGTCCAGGCCTTCGCGGGCACGATCGCTCGCGCCGACTGGGACAATTATTCCAGCCGGGTGGAGCGGAACGTCGACGCCTTGTTACGGCTATTTGCCGATTGCGGCATCAAGACCACGTTCTTCACCCTGGGCTGGATCGCCGAACGCCACGGCGCGATGGTGCGCCGGATCGTGGCCGAGGGGCACGAGCTGGGGAGCCACGGCTCGACCCACATTCAGGTCGGCACCCAGACGCCCGACCAGTTCCGTGCCGACGTGCGCCGCGCCAAACGGCTGCTCGAGGATACGGCCGGGGTCGCGGTCAACGGCTATCGCGCCGCAAGCTTCTCGATCGGGGCCGATACGCTGTGGTCCTTCGACGTCCTGGCCGAGGAAGGCCATACCTACAGCTCCAGCATCTATCCCATACGCCACGATCTTTACGGCATGCCCGACGCGCCGAGATTCCCGTTCCGCCCCAGCGCCGGGAGCCCGCTGGTCGAGATCCCCATCACCACGGTGCGGCTGTTGGGGCGCAACTGGCCCT
The DNA here is from genome assembly GCA_049691095.1 of Alphaproteobacteria bacterium. GTDB lineage: Bacteria > Pseudomonadota > Alphaproteobacteria > DATDPM01 > DATDPM01 > JBAVNO01. The sequence goes on from JBAVNO010000234.1 coordinate 942, forward strand.
GCGGCGGGGGCGGCTATTTCCGGCTTTTGCCCTATGCGCTTTCGCGCTGGATGATGCGCCGCGTGAACGCCCGCGACGGCCAGCCCTGCGTCTTCTATTTCCATCCGTGGGAGATCGACCCCGGCCAGCCGCGGCCGCCGGCCATCGGCGCCAAGAGCCGCTTTCGTCACTACACGAATCTGAGCCGCATGGCCCCACGCCTTCGGCGGCTCGCGGCCGACTTCGCATGGGGGCGTATGGACGACGCCTTCCGCCGCATCATCGAAGCGTAGCGTCCCGGCAGGGCTTCCGTGAGCGTTACGATCAGGGAAATTGATGGCGATGGGACCGACCGTTGGGACGAATTCGTCCGTGCGTGCCCGGAAGGAACCTTCTTTCACCTGTCCGGATGGAAGTCCGTCATCGAGCGATCGTTCGGCCATCGCGCCTATTTCCTGAGCGCCGAGTCGGGCGGCGGCATCGCCGGCGTATTGCCGCTCGTGCACGTCCGCGGCCGTTTTTTCAGCAATGCCCTGATTTCCTCGGCCTTTTGCATCTATGGCGGGACCCTGGCCCTCGACGATTCGGCCGGCCGGGCCTTGGACGAGGCCGCGTGCGCGCTCGCAGACCGGCTCGGGGTCGACTATCTCGAGTACAGGAACCGCCGGCGGACTCATCCCGATTGGGCGTGCAACGCCGACCTCTATGTCACCTTCCGCAAGCGGCTCGATCCGGTCGCCGACAGAAATCTGCGCTCGGTGCGGCGCAAGATGATCCGGAAGGCGGTCAAGGCCGGCGTGGAAACGCGGATCGACGGCGACGTCGAAACCTTCTTCCCGCTCTATGCCGAGAGCGTGCGGAATCACGGCACGCCCGTCTTCTCGAAGGCGTATTTCCGGAATCTGAAGGCGCAGTTCGGGGACGATTGCGAGATCCTCACGGTCTTGCAGGGCGGACGGCCGGTGGCCGGGCTATTGTCCTTCTATTTCCGCGACGAGGTTCTCCCCTATTATGCGGGCTCCATCCCCGCCGCCCGGGCCGTTGCGGCCCATGATTACATGTACTGGGACGTCATGCGGCGCGCCTGCGAGAGCGGCCACCTGATTTACGATCTCGGACGGAGCAAGCGGGGAAGCGGCTCCTATGCGTTCAAGGAACACTGGAATTTCGAGCCGGCGCCGCTGTTCCACGAATACCGGCTGAGGCCCGGATGCGCGATGCCCAACGTCAATCCCTTCAATCCCAAATATCGCCTCCTGATCGCGGCGTGGCGGTGCCTTCCGTTGCCGGTGGCCAATTGGCTCGGCCCCTTCATCGCCCGGGACCTCGGCTGACCCATGCGGGACGTGCTCTTCCTCGCCCACCGCATCCCTTATCCCCCCAACAAGGGGGACAAGATCCGGTCGTGGAACGTGCTGCGTTTTCTGGCCTCGCGTTACCGGATCCATCTCGCCTGCTTCGTCGACGACGAGGATGACTGGCAGCACGTCCCTTTTCTGAAAACCGTGTGCAGCGAAACGTACTTTGCGCCGCTCCGGCGGACATCGGCCTTGATCCGGTCTCTGCCGGGGTTGGTCGACGGCAGGGCCCTCACTCTCCTTTACTACTACGATCCCGATTTGGCCCGGTGGGTGGATGCCACCCTGTCCCGGCTCGGGATCGAGCGCATCTTCGTCTTCTCTTCGGCCATGGCTCAGTACGTCTCCGGCGAACGCGCCTCCTCGGCCCGCCGGATCATGGATTTCGTCGACGTCGATTCGGACAAATGGCGCCAATACGCGGAACGGAAGCCGTGGCCGCTCAATTGGATCTACGGCCATGAGAGCCGCGCGTTGTTGGCGTTCGAACGGGGCGTCGCTGCGGCCTTCGATCTCAGCTTGTTCGTCTCGCAGCACGAGGCCGACCTGTTCCGCAGCCTTGCGCCCGAAGTCGCCCACAAGGTCCTGCATGTCAACAACGGGGTGGACTTCCGTTTCTATGCGCCGGATCAGGTGTTCGAGAATCCCTATCGCGAGTCCGCGGGCCCCGGTCCTGCGCCGGTCCTGACCTTCACCGGCGCCATGGACTATTGGGCGAACGTGGACGCCGTGACCTGGTTCGTGGCCGACGTGTTTCCCGGGATCAGGCGCCGTCTGCCCGACGTCCGCTTCTACATCGTCGGCGCGAAGCCAAGCGCGGCCGTGAGGCGCCTGGCGCGTACGCCCGGGGTCTTCGTCACCGGCCGTGTGCCCGATGTCCGGCCCTACCTCGCCCATGCCACCGCCGTCGTGGCGCCGTTGCGCGTGGCGCGGGGCATCCAAAACAAGGTCCTCGAGGCGATGGCCATGGCGAAGGCGGTGGTGGCCACGCCCCAGGCCCTGGAGGGGCTCGGCGCGGCGCCGGGACGCGAGATCGTCGTGGCCGGCGGGGCCTCGGAATTCGCTCATGCCGTGACCGCCCTCCTCGAGGCCGACGGCGACACCCGCCGCACCGTCGGCGGCGCGGCTCGGGCGCACGTTCTCGCCCATCACGACTGGGATTCGGAGCTCGCCTGCCTGGCGCGGATTCTTCACTGACCGGGCCATGGCTCGCCCTCTTTGTCCTGATTTATTAATACTTTATCTGTTATTATCGGCTTGGCGGCCGCTTTGGCGTCGGATCGCCGCCGACGGAGCCGATTGGAATCGCACGTGACGTTCCCGGGTTTCACATTCCCCAATGGCTTGCGGCCACCCACCGCATCGCGCGGGACGGCGTTCCGATCGGAATGGCGCGCCGGTCTGTCCGTGCTGCTGCTGGGCGCGATCGGGCTTGGCGGCCTTTTCTACGATACCGCCTCGGCCATGGTGCGGACGTGGTACCACTCCTCGACCTTCAACCACGGTTTCCTGATCCTGCCGATCGTCGCCTTCCTGCTCTGGCAACGCAGGGACATTTTGGCCGGGCTGCGTCCTCGGCCGTCCTATCTTGGGCTGACCGCGGTCGCCGGCGGCGCGGCGGCATGGCTGATAGGAGAATTCGCGCAGGTCTTGCTTCTCGACGAGATCGGGCTCGTCCTCATGTTCCAGGGTCTTTGGTTCGCCCTGTTCGGATGGCGCATCACGAAGGCCGGGCTGTTTCCGCTGGCGTATCTCTACTTCGCGGTGCCGTTCGGCGATTCGCTGGTCTCGCCCCTTCAGGATTTCACTGCCGTATTCGCAACCCGCGCCCTGCAGCTGAGCGGCATACCGGTCTTGAAGGACGGCGTGTTCATTACGACGCCAACGGGTCTGTTCGAAGTCGCCGAGGCCTGTGCGGGCTTGCGGTTCCTGATCGCCATGGTGGCGCTGGGCGTGCTGTTCGCGAACTTGACCTACTCGAGCTGGTGGCGCCGCGCCGCCTTCATGGTGCTGTCCTTGGTCGTGCCGGTGATCGCGAACGGCATCCGCGCCTACGGGATCATCCTGATCGCCTATCTGTCCGACAATCGCCTTGCCGCCGGCGTGGACCACATCGTGTACGGATGGGTGTTCTTTTCCTTCGTCATGATCGTATTGCTGGCGATCGGTATGACGTTCCAGGACCGGCGGACGGCGGATCGTTCCTCGCCGCCCTACGCCGAAACACCCGCAGCCGGCGGACCCGCGCACCGCGCCGCCGCCGTGGTCGCCATGGGCGCATGGGCGCTATTGGTCGCCGCGGCCGCACCCGTCTATGCGGCGTACACGAATCCGCCGGGCGAGACCCTCGCCTCCGTGACCTTGGCGCCGCCGCAGGTGAGCGCTCCGTGGCGGCCGGCGCCGGACGCGGGGGCACCGTGGCGGCCGAAATTCGCCGGGGTCCAAGCCGAGATCGTGCAGACCTTCGTCGCGGGCGACCGCCGGGTGCATTTGTATGTCGGATATTACGGCCACCAGCATCGCGGAGCCGAGCTCGTGGCCTATGGCAATGCCATCGCCGACGGCCGGGACTGGTACTGGGCGGAAAGCGGCGGCAGAACGGCGCAGGTCGAAAATGCGGCCCGCAGGATCGCCTATACGCGTCTGGTGTCGCCCCAAATGCGCCCGCGGCTGGTGTGGCACTGGTTCTGGGTCGGCGGCCGTGTCACGTCCAGCCCGTATGTCGCCAAGGCACTGGAAATCGTCAATAAGACCTTCGGGGGGCGGCGCGATGCGGCGATCGTCGCCGTCGCCGCCGACGTCCAGACATCGCGCCAGGCGGCGGCCGATACGCTGCAGGACTTCCTCGACCATCTCCGGCTGACCGGGGTAACGCTCGGAACCGGTCCGGGCGCGTGATCCGGCATGCCGGGTTCGCCGATTTCCGACAGTCGTTGAGGAGCGCATGTGCGGCATAACGGGACTGTTCGATAGCCGCGGCCGCCGCGAGATCGACCGCGGGCTGCTCGCCCGCATGAACCGGAGCCAGAGCCATCGCGGTCCGGACGGCGAGGGCTATCACCTCGCGCCGGGGATCGGTCTCGGACACCGGCGGTTGGCGATCATCGATCTCGCCGGCGGTCTGCAGCCCATGTTCAACGACGACCGTTCGGTCGCCGTCGTGTTCAACGGCGAGATCTACAACTATCGCGAGCTGAAATCCGAGCTCGCGAATCTCGGGCATCGCTTCCACACCAGTTCCGACACCGAAGTCATCGTGCGCGGATGGGAGGAATGGGGCGAGGCCTGCGTCAACCGATTCCGCGGCATGTTCGCCTTCGCGCTCTGGGACGAACGCAGCGCGACCCTGTTCCTGGCCCGCGACCGTCTTGGCATCAAGCCCTTGTACTACGCGGTCCTCCCGGACGGCATGGTGCTGTTCGCCTCGGAGCTCAAGGCGATCCTGCTCCATCCGGGATTTCCGCGCGACATCGACCCTACCGCCGTCGAGGATTATTTCGCATACGGCTACGTGCCCGACCCGAAATGCATCTACCGGACCGCGGCCAAACTCGCGCCCGCTCACACCCTGACCATCCGCCGCGGCGGGCCGGTTCCCGAACCCCGGGCCTATTGGAACATCGCCTTCCACCAGCGCGAGGCCGTGAGCGAGGACGAGGCGGCCGAAGAGCTGATTTCGGAGCTGCGTGATTCGGTGCGGTCGCACATGATCTCCGACGTGCCGCTCGGCGCCTTCCTGTCGGGCGGGGTCGATTCGAGCTCGGTCGTCGCCATGATGGCCGAGGTGTCCGAGACGCCGGTCAACACCTGCTCGATCTCGTTCGAACAGCGGGACTACGACGAGTCGCGTTACGCGGCGCAAGTGGCGGAACGGTACCGCACCCGCCATCACGTCGAGCGCGTCGATCCCAATGCCTTCGACCTCGTCGACCGGCTGGCGTCCATGTACGACGAGCCGTTCGCCGACAGCTCGGCGATGCCGACCTATCGCGTGTGCGGGCTGGCCCGCAAGCGGGTGACGGTGGCGCTTTCGGGCGACGGCGGCGACGAGCTGTTCGCCGGCTACCGCCGCTATCGCTGGCACCGCTACGAGGAGATGGTGCGGCGACGCATTCCCGATGTCGTGCGCCGTCCCGTCTTCGGCCTGCTCGGCCGCCTCTATCCGAAGATCGATTGGGCGCCGAAGCCGCTGCGGGCCAAGACCACGCTCCAGGCGATCGCCCGCAGCACGGCGGAAGGCTTCTTCGACAGCGCCTCGGTGCTGAGCGACGGACTGCGCGCCCGCGTCTTCCACCCGGCGTTTCGCCGCGCGCTCCAGGGCTACAACGCGGTGGAGGTGCTGGCAAAGCACATGCGCGAGGCGCCCACCGATCATTACCTGTCGCGGGTCCAGTACGCGGACATCAAGACCTATCTTCCGGGCGACATCCTGACCAAGGTGGATCGCGCCAGCATGGCCCATTCCCTCGAGGTGCGCGTTCCCATCCTCGATCACCGGTTCGCGGAATGGACCGCCGGGCTGCCCGCCGACATGAAGCTCCGCGGCCGCGAGGGGAAATACATCTTCAAACGGGCGCTTCGGCCCTATCTGCCGCACGAAGTGCTGTACCGGCCGAAGATGGGGTTCGCCGTGCCGCTCGCGAGTTGGTTCCGCGGCCCTCTCAAGGAGCGTTTGGGAGCGGCGCTGACCGGACCCGCCCTGGCCGAGACCGGCATGTTCGATATGAATTTCGTAGCCACGCTCATGCACGAACACGCGGCCGGGCTTCGCGACCACAGCGCTTCCCTTTGGGCCCTCCTGATGTTCGATTCCTTCCTGCGCCAAGTGCACGCGAGCGTGGCCGATGCGGCCCCCGCCCCGACCGGCCCCGTTCCGGCCTGAAGGTTGCGCTTCGGGCGCCGGTTTCCGGAGCCAGAGCCTCGGGTACACGCTCGGTGTTGAATGACAGGCGTGCGCTCGCCGAGCCCCATTCGGCGCCCGTGCCTTAGGCATACGGGCGCCCCTTCGGCATACGGGCGCCAGCCGCATAGGGGCCGGCGCCTACCGGCTAGGGGCCCAGCTGCGGACCGGTCTGCTGCCGGCGGCTACGCCCCAGCGCCGCTGCGCTCAGGGCGACTTCGGCGCCTCGCCGGTCTTCCCTTGATCCGGCGTTCCCAGCTCCGGCGTATTTTGGGCCGGCGCTTCCGGCCCGGGCGGCGCTTCCGGCCCGGAGGCCGGCTCGACCGGCTGCAACTCCTCGGGCTTCTCCCGGGCCATCTTGCTCTTGCCCTCCGGAGTGGCGGCTTCGCCGATGGCCGGCGGCGGACCCTCGGACTCCTTGGTGGCGACGACGGATTCGGTCCGGATCACGTAATAGACGGATATGACGGTGACGACCCAACCGAGCACGGCACCGGACACCCAAACCAGAATCGATTTCGCAAGAGGCAATCGGCGATTGGAATTGTTCTCGGACATGATCAAACCTGATTGTTAGCTGCATTCTCTTCATCGCACGAGGTTTTCTTCCAAGAAATTCCCAGCAACCTCATACGCGATTCCAATGTGCAGTCCCCCCTTTTTTTGCCCTGCTCATCCTCAGGTTCTTGTCGACTTTCCCTGTTACTTGACGAATCGTCTTTTTGTTTACGTCTTTTCTATCATCTTACACAGATTTTTTATTTTACACCTTCGTTCTTTATTTTTCCTAAAACGACCGGCCATTCGCCGGCGGACATCCTCACCCCTACCGCACTTCGGCGACCGGGGCTGCGTTCACGACCGCGCTCCCCCGCCCTTGTCGGCACCGTGCCGGCCATCGCGGACAATGCGCGGGCCTTCCCGCCGCCCGTGCGACCGTGTGCCCTCGGCGCACGCAGGAACACTCTTCGTCCCGCGTTCAACGGCCATCCGATTCATGACCAAAAGACCGACGACCACCCCCCCTTTCGCCCGCGAGGGCTTTCGACGCCTGCGATTCGCATTCTCACGCCGGGCCAAGTCCCGATGCGGGAAACCATCCCGGCAATCCAGCCCCTGCGAGTCTCCGAAGCGTGACGACAGCGTTTCGCAATTTCCCCTTACGCCGTCGTATTTACGTACCGCCGATTTGCGTACCGCCGAATTTATAATTTTCTGATCATTGCCGCCCCAACGGCCTGATCAAAGCTACTCTACGAACACCGTTCGCACATCGTGATCCGGAATAGTCTCGCAAGAATCGAGCCAGTTAACCATAAAATGTTTTTGTACAACAGCTTAACCTGAACGGCTTCGAATCGATCGCGCTTCCGTTTCTCCGAACTGTAAAAATTTATTACGGTCTGGGTCGCCCGCACCGACCTCTTTCACGTGCCGGGTCTCGCGTGTCGGGGCGAACTTGTCGCCGCGCACGTGTCGCGATGCGCGATCGGCGTGGAACCGCACGGCTCAGCCGATGCGGCGATCACCGCCAACCCTTTAGGGTCAATCCCGGCTTCCCAGGCATCAATGGGTGGCGGGTGCGGCGGCGACACTCCGCTCCCGAACGAGTCGCCGTCAACGCCGGCTAGGAAATGACCGCCAGGCCGAACAGCACCAGCGCCCAGCCGCCGAGCGAGGCTGCAAACCAGGTCGCCAGCGCGGCCCGCGGCGACATCGGCGCATCTGCGGCGCCGAATAGCGCGGACTCGCCACGACTCAACGGTTCGAGATCGAAATGCGTGAAGTTTGCCATGTCTCCCTCCAGGAGAAATCGATCCCACGTTCGCGCCCTCGGAGTTAAGAAGGACTTAACGGCTCGTCCTACCGATCGGCCGGGCGCAATTGCTATGCACTCGTTCGGTGCGTGCATCGACCCGCTCTTGCAGGTCGAAGCGGTGCCAAGCGTATCGGCGCCATACCAATGCGCGGGGCCAATGCGCGGGCGCAACGCGCGGGTGCCGCATGTGGGCCATCGTTCGCCGCCCATCCGGTCGCCGCGATACCGCCAATCGTCGCCGGCAGCCGTGGCGCCGCGTGCCTGCCGGGCCGGCCCGCGCATCGAACGGCCGTTTACGCATCGTCGTGTCACCACGCGATTCCGGTCGCGCTCGAAATCGGGCTCAGCCGTCCGCTTTCGGCGGGTGCCGCGGGTCCGTCCCGGACCGTTGGCGGGTGGCCTCCTGCCCCGGCCGGCTCGATGTCAGAAATTTTTACACTTTGGCGGGGTAACGAACCGGGTGAATTACCTAACGCATTGAAAAATATAGGAGTTAATAGATTGGCACGATGCATGCATCTAAACGGGCAGAGCGCCATTTAGGCGTGGAAAACGTAAAGGGACCAACGACTGCCACCCGCGAGCGGTTATTCGAACTGGCCCGCGGCGGGCGATGAAACAAGGGGTCTGGAGGATCGAACGATGACACGGATGACTGTAAATCTTTTCAAGGGGTTGCTGGCCACTGCGGCAAGTACCCTTTTCTTCGTTTCGGTGGGCGCCACGCCGGCGTCGGCCGTGAATTTCGGGCTTAACTTCGGTATCGATCAGTCCTGCGGCGGCTCGGGTCTCTGCTCCGAGGCCGGCGGCACTCTGACCGGCATCGACAACATCAACTTCAACTACGCCGGTATCGTCACTCAGGCAGCCGACGGAACCTTCACGGAAACAGGTTTCATGGCCTGGACCGGATTTCTGGATGATTCCGGCAATCCCGTCACCCCGAGTTTCCTCAACGCCGACTACAAGGTGTACGGGCTCTTCACCGGTCATGGCACGGCGGCTCCGGGCGGTCCTGGGGAGATCCTGGCGAGTTTCTCCGACTTCACGATCACCTTCTACATGGACGACAATTTGAACTCGACTCCCCACGCTGATGCGACGGTTACCGGCACCACTGCCGATGACAACGCCATCGCGTCGGCGTCGCTGCTCAACAACGGCCTTGCCGACCTGAAGCCGTTCCAGGCCCTCGCCAAGGGCAACTATGAGATCATTCTGAGCGATTTCGGTCGGACCCTGTTCGGCGAGAGCTTCTTCAATTCTCCCGACCCGTTCTACACGTTCGTCGACTTCGGCGGCCAGACCTTGCAGGTCTCTGGCATTCCTAACCCGATTACGTTCCCGTTCGTCGCCGATCTGGCGGGTTCCGGCAACATGTTCTTCATCCCCGAGCCGACCACCCTTGGTCTGATCGGGTTCGGGTTGCTGAGCATGGGCACCTTCCTCTACCGGCGGCGCCAGACCGTTTCGGTCTAAGGAGCAGACAAGAGACGGTATCCGAAGCTCATCGTAACGGATCTTTCGATCGCCCCCGGCCGCGCCTCGCGGCCGGGGGTTTCCTTTTTCCACGCGATTTCCTGGGTGCGATCGCACCGGCCAAGCCGCCGCCACGCGGCGCTGCCTGAAATGCAGGCCTGCCATGGGCCGAGCAAGCGGCCCGCCAAGCACGTCACGCCGTGATTGTCGTCGCGTCTCGGGTGGTGGACTCGGAAGGGCCCGTCTCGTGCCTGACCTGTGACGGTACCAGGAGCTCCTCCAACGGCCGCCGCACCGAGCGCGCCCCGACCTGGCGCGATGCCGGTTGTCCCAGGCGGCCCATGAAGACGAGCCGCTCGCCGTTTCCGGGACACAGCCGGTCGAGGTCCGCGGCCAAGGCGGCAGCTTTGCGCCGGATCGCGGCGGCGCCCGTGAATTCGATCGCGTGGCGGCCATAGAAGCCGAAAATCACGGCGGCCATGCCCGGCTGCAGGGCCAGCCCCAGGCGGGTGGCCGTCAGCCAGAAGCGTTGCAGCGCCTCGCCCGCCCGGAG
>JBAVNO010000235.1:0-2251 GCA_049691095.1 Alphaproteobacteria bacterium
GGAGACGATCGAGCCGTTCCTGAAGCTCCACCTCTACCGCGCGGGCCTCAGGCCCGCGATTCGATTCGGCGGCTACGACACCATCCGCCAGGACGTCGTCGGCCCCGACTCGATCCTTGCCGCAGCCCCTGGCCCCGATCTCGTCGTGCTGGCGCTGGTGCTCGACCGGCTCGATCCCGGCCATCTTCGCCCCGGCTGGACCGCCGACCACGCGATGGGCGAGGTCAAGGCCCTGCTCGGGGCGCTGGCGGAGCGCACCGAGGCGCTGGTTGCCGTCAACACCGTCCTGGCGCCCTGGTACGAGGCCGGCATCGGCATTCAGTCCGCTGGCGACTACGCGGCCGAGATCGCGCGGCTCAACCGCTGCATTGCCGAGGAGGTGCGGGCCCACGGCGGGCAGTTCCTTCTCGTCGACTGGGAGCGTCCGCTGCGGCTTCTGGGCCGCGAGGCCGCGATCGACGAGCGCTATTGGTACCGCTCGCGGGCGCCCTTCAAGCCCGCATTCCTCGACCTCTACGCCCGCGAGATCGCGAAGATCGTGCGGGCGCGCAAGGGCCTGGCGAAGAAATGCGTGGTGCTCGATTGCGACAACACGCTCTGGGGCGGGGTGCTGGGCGAGGACTTGATCACCGGGATCAAGCTCGACCCCAACGATTTTCCCGGACGCATCTATTACGAGTTCCAGGCCGGCGTGCTGCGCCTGGCGGCGCGGGGCGTCATGGTGGCCCTGTGCAGCAAGAACAACGAGGCGGACGTGATGGAGGTACTGAACGCGCATCCGGCGTGTCTGATCAAGCCCAAAGATTTGGCCGGCTGGCGCGTGAACTGGGACGACAAGGCCACAAATTTGCGCCGGCTCGCCTCCGACCTCAACATCGGGCTCGACGCCATGGTCTTCGTCGACGACGACAAGATGGAATGCGGGCTGGTCCGCGACCTGGTGCCCGACGTGACGGTGCTCGAGGTGCCCCACCCGCTCTACCCTTATCCCGATCTCCTGTTCCGGGATGGGCTGTTCGACACCCTGTCGGTGAGCGACGAGGACCGCCGCCGCACCCAGATGTACCAGGCGGAGTGCCGACGCCAGCACGAGGCGGCCAGATTCGAGTCGCTCGAAGACTATCTCGCCTCGCTCGACATGGCCGCGCGCATCTGGCGGGCCGAACCCGGCGACGTGGCCCGCGTCGCCCAGCTCACCCAGAAGACCAATCAGTTCAATCTCACCACCCGGCGCTATTCCGAATCCGAAATCGCGCGCTTCCGCGACTCGCCCGATCATGCGGTCTACTGCCTCTCCTTGGCCGACCGTTTCGGCGACTCCGGGCTGACTGGCGTGCTGATTGCCGCGCGCGAGGGCGATGCGGTCCGAATCGACACGTTGCTGCTGAGCTGCCGCATATTGGGCCGGCGGGTCGAGCTCGCGTTCGTCGATCACGTGCTCGCCGACCTGAAACGGCGCTGGAAGCCAGCCCGGTTCGAGGCGCTCTACCTGCCCACCGCCAAGAATCCGCAGGTGGCGCAATTCTGGGAGAATTTCGGGCTCGCCGCTACGCCCGGCCCCGATGGGGCCAAGTCCTATGCCGCCGATGCGGCCAAGATCGCCGATCACAAGGTGCCATTCGTGTGCATCGAGGCGGATTAGCGTGCGCGAGGAGGTGAGACGGATCATGGCCGATGTCTTTGGCGTCGAAACCGGCGCAATCGACGACAAGGCCGCGCCCGGGCGGATCGAGAAATGGGACTCGATCCGTCATATCCAGCTCGTGCTCGCCCTCGAGCAAAGGTTCCACGTCGTCCTCGAGGACGAGGAGATTCCGCGCCTCGTCAGTCTCAAGGCGATCGTCGCTGCCCTGGCCTCCAAGTTGCCGCGATGAAGGTGATCCTCGACTTCGATCCCGCCGCGCCGCCGTGGAGGGCGAAGGACGTGCGCGTCCTGGGGCGCCTCGCGCCGCGCTACCGGCCGACGGCTCTGGACGGGCTCGCGGAAGGTGCGATCGGATTCGTGATGTCGTCCGCCGCCGCGGCGCTCAAGGACCGGCTGCGCCCGGACCTTAGCGGCGCCGCGCTCATCGTCCGCGAATCGGCGCTGGCGGAGCTGGACCCCGGCCTGGTGGCCGCGTTCACCGCCGCCAATGCGCTCATCGTCACCAAGGGGAGCCCGCGCGCGGTGTTCGCCGCGCTGCTGCGCCGCGCCCTGCCCGACGAGCACAATCTGCTGCGGCCCGCGGCGCTCGAAGGCGTTGACCCGCGC
>JBAVNO010000236.1:0-2243 GCA_049691095.1 Alphaproteobacteria bacterium
GCAGGAGGTGCTGGCGACGGACGAAGCCCTGATGGGGTTGCTCGGGTTCAATGCGGCGCAGGTCCAGCACGGCAGCAACGATCGGGGCGTGAGCCGTCGGACGAAACCCGTGGAGATCCGCGGGGCCTTCTCGTTCGAGACGGTCGCGGACAACATCGTCAAGATCGGCCCGGCCCGGCTGGCGGACATGTTCAACGGAGCGATCCGCTGCTTGGCGAAGCAGGGGATGTTTCCGAAACGGATCGACGCCGTGCTGGACGTGACCGACGACGAGGCGACGCCGACGTACAAGATGGACGCCGTCGACGCGGAGGTGCCCCGCGTCTCGCGGGAGAAGCGTCCGGACGTGCGCGCCAACACGCACGCCAAGAAGATCAAGGTGACCGTCTTCGGGTGGAAGCTGTGGATCGTCTTTGAACCCGTGTCGAAGGTCCCGTTGGCCCTGGCCATCGATGGGATCCATGTGTCGGACAACGAGCACGCCTACGAGGTCCTCGATCAGGCGCGGCGGAACGTCGAGGGGTACGCCGTCATCCGCTCGGTGGCGCTGGATCGGGGCTTTCTGGACGGCGACCTCCTCTCGCGGATCGACCAGGAAGCCGTCGTCTACATCCCGGCCAAGTCCAACCTGACGATCACGGTGGACGCGCGGGAGATCGCCCGCCGTGCGGAGGCACTGGCCGCGCAGGGGAAAGCGCTGGACGGCTGCACGTACCAAGAGCGGATCGAACGGGTGACCCACGGCTCCGGGAAGCAGACCACGGTGGAGGAGCGAAAAACCACCGTGGTGCGGATGCGGGATCTGCCGTGCGACTGGTGGAAGCCGGGGGGCGCGACCTCGGCGGCCAACGCGAAGAGCTTCGAGCCGAAGCGGGTCAACGCCACCGTGGTGCTGCGCTGGGACGGGGCGCCCACAGGCGCGGACAAGGAAGTCGTCATCCTGGATACCGATCCGGCGACCGCCCCCTTCGTCGGGTTCGACGCGTACGACGATCGCAGCCTGATCGAGAACACGTGCAACCGCGAAGCGAAGGAGAGCTGGTTTCTCGAACACCATCCGAAGCGGAGCGAGGCCGGAGTGCGGGTCCATGCCTACTTCGTCTTCCTGTGCATGGCGGTGGTCACCGCCTTCCGCCTGGATCAGCAGACGGTCGAGGAGGCCGAGAGCCGCGGGGAGGAGACCGGCATCGGCCGCTACCGGCGGCAGCTCGCGGCGGCCAACCGCGACAAGGTGATCGTCTTCTGCGGAGAGCACTTCGGGATCTTCCGGAACTACGAGGTCCTGATGCTGGTCGGCGTCTCGGTGCGCGCTCGCTCCTGGATGGGCGTGTCCACGCAGACGGTGCTCGATCGCTGCCGCGCGCGCCCGCCGAACACCTCCTGAGCGCCCGCATCGCCAGACCGCTTGCGATGAGGTACTGCGGCCGGGAATTTAGCGCCGCCGACCTCGCGTGCATCCGTCGCATCGCCGAAGGAGAGCCGGGGAGAACCCGGCGGGCGATCTCGCGGCTGGTGTGCGAGGAGTTCGGGTGGCGAAAGCCCGACGGCGGGCTCAAAGAAATGAGCTGCCGGGTCGTGCTCTTGCGCATGCAGCGAGAGGGCGTGGTGCGGCTGCCGGCTCCCCGCCATCGCAGCAGTAACGACGCACGCTCCACCCGCAGGACGTCGCAGGCTGAGCCGGAGCCGCCCCTGCTCACACCCGCAGGCGACCTCCGGGATCTGCGGCTCGACTTGCTGGCGAGCAGGGGCGAATCCCTCCTGTGGAACGAGTACGTTGATCGCTATCACTACCTGGGCTACCAGCCGCTGCCGGGTGCGCAACTCCGCTACTTCGCCCGCGCCGAGGGGCGCCTCCTCGCCCTCTTCGGCTTCGGTGCCGCTGCCTGGAAAACCGCACCGCGGGATCGCTTCATCGGCTGGACTGCCCAGCAACGCGCGCAGCGCCTCCACTTGGTGGTCAACAACGCTCGCTTTCTCATCCTCCCGTGGATCGCCTCCAGGCACCTTGCCTCCAAGCTGCTCGGGCTCGTGGCTCGCCGGCTGGCCGACGATTGGTTCTGCCGCTACGGCTATCGTCCCGTCCTGATCGAGACCTTCGTGGAGAAGCCGCGCTTCTCGGGAACCTGCTACAAGGCCGCCAACTGGCTCTGCCTCGGTGACACCCAAGGACGCGGCAAGCTCGACACGGCCCACGCCCACGCCCTTCCCCTCAAAAGCGTCTGGGTCTACCCGCTCGCCAAACG
>JBAVNO010000237.1:0-2204 GCA_049691095.1 Alphaproteobacteria bacterium
GGACAATTCCCTGACGGCGGCGGCGAACGCGTCCGCGTCATCCACCGGACACAAGCGTCCGGTGACACCGTCCTCGACGACCTCCGGCATCGACGAGCTGTTCGATGTCACGACCGGTGTGCCGCACGCCATGGCTTCGGCGGCGGCGTAACCGAATCCCTCGAGCCGCGTCGGAAAGAGAAGCAGGTCGGCGCCGCGGTACGCATCGCGCAGCTGCTCGCGGCCGAGGCGCCCGAGCGGCCGCATCCCCGGCAAGTCGCGGAAAGGATCGCGGGTTCTGAGTCCGCTCGTGTAGTGTAGCTCGTAGCCTGGCCCAAGCCGCCCCATAATCTCCGGCAGAATATCGGCGCCCTTGCGCCGGGTCAGGTTCCCGACGAAGAGCAGTTTTACGGGGTCCTTGCGGCGGATCGTCCTGCTCTCACCGCCCGGCGTAAAGAAATCTGTCTCGATGCCGTTCAGGATGACCCGCGGCCTCGGAATACCGAACGCGGCCGCAACGCTGTCGGCCGTGTACCCGCTCACCGCTATCACCGCGTCGGCACTCAAGAAGCTTTTCCTTTCAAACGGACGCACCATGGCCGCATGAACAATGCGTTGGGGAAGGCTCTTGTATTCCGCGAAGGCCGGGTCGAACACACAGTGATGCGCGATCACGACCAACTTCGTCTGCGGTCTGCGTACAGCAAAGCCCCAGGCGCTGTTGGCAACCGTGACTCTCGCCCCGAAAGGCAGCCGCTCGAAATAGAGGCGCCAGGGCACATATTCCCACAAATGGGCGTAGCGCGTCTCAACCACCTCCAAGTCACAAGCCCTGAGTGCTCGCCCCAGCCGCCCGGCGAAAACATCCGCGCCCGTTCCGGCCGCAACGTGCGGAAGCCACACTTTCACCGACTCGCCTCCGCCCCGCCCCATATCGCTTCGGTTCCCAAGAGCCGTTTCACCGGTTCTCAGGCTCTTGCGACAAAGGCGACCGTGGGAATGAACGGAACCCGTGCCACATCCCAGTACGACATCGCTTTCAAAAGCGGCCTGAGCGCGGGATTGGACACTTCCAGCTCGACGAAATGACGAAGAACTTCGGACGTCACGTTCTCCACGGAAAATCCCGCACGGCTTATCAAACGTCCCATGTATCCGGGGGACATCGGATTGCAATCATACCAGGCGCCGCGGCGACTCCAACGGACATAGGCGGATGCCGCGCCCCGCGGGAGCCAGCTGAGCAACGGCAATCTGTAATGCGGCTCGACGAACGCCCAGCGGTTGGGCGCCGCCAGATACAGGAGCCCGCCTGGCCGCAGAATGCGTTTGATCTCCGCCAAATGCATCAATTGTTCATCGCGATCGCCGACATGTTCGATGACGTGATTCGAAACCACGATGTCGAATTCGCCGCGGCCGAATGGCAGCCCTACGCCGTCTATCTTCACGAAGCGCACCGCCTGGTCGCCGACGTCAACGGCGACTCGGTCCACCGCGGTGACCCGACCGGTCGGCCCGACGGCTCTTGCCAGCTCGCGCGCGATCACACCGGCGCCCGCGCCGACGTCCAATACGCGGCAACCCGTCAGGTCCACGCGCCGGCCGAGAACGGCCATGATCTTCTGCGCCTTCCGTCTTCGCACCGCTGCGTCGAAATTGGCGAATGGCGTCCGCTCACACATCCCGGGTCGCCCTCTCGCCTTTCGGCCGTATGAGCCCGGAAAACAGCGCCGAAAACCGCTCGGCGCACTTTTCACGGGTGAAACCTTCGGCAACCGCCCGCGCGGCGTTGGCGATGATCCGTTGCCGGAGATCATGGTCGTGCTGCAGCCGTTCGACCGCCAGCGCGATCTGCTCCGGCGACTGTTCGTCGACGAGCAAGCCGGTCTCCTCGTGCCGCACCGCGTCGACAATGCCCCCCAGGCGCGATGCAATCACCGGCGCACCGACGGCCATGGCCTCGAGGAAGGTGAGGCCCTGGGCCTCGATCCAGCCGTCCTGGCCGGTGCGGGAAGGGCCGACGAAGACGTCGGCGGCGGCGAAATAGGCGGGGAGCCGAACGGAGTCCACCCATCCCGCGAAGGTCACCCGGTCGAGAAGGCCTTGGTTCGCCGCAACCGACTCGAATCGTTCCCGGTCCTGCCCCTCGCCGACCACGAGCGCCGTCAGGTCGGGCAGCCTCGGCCGCAGGAGGGAAATGGCCGCGAGAAGGTCTCCAACGC
>JBAVNO010000238.1:0-9260 GCA_049691095.1 Alphaproteobacteria bacterium
TCCCGGACCTCACGGGCAAGTGGCACGGCCACCATTATGCCGTGACCGTGAGCGAAGGCTATGTCGACCGCGAGAACACGATCACGGTGACGGAACAGAAAGGCAACCGCTTCACCGGCACCGTCGAGCACGGCGGCGTCTCGGAAAACTTCATCGGCATCATCCGCAACAACAACCGCACCTTCTATTGGGTGGACACCAAGGACAGCGGCATCGTGCAGGGCGAGGTCATCCGCTCCGGCATCATCGAGACCTGCTACCTCGAGGCCGGTGCGAACGGGGTGGCCGGCTGCACCGTCCTGGTCCGCGAGCAGCGCTGAGCCGAAACCGCCCGCACAAGCCGGCCTCGGCAAGGGAGGCCGGCGTCGCGGGGCGCTACCGCGGGAGAAAGATGAAGTTGCGCACGTAGAGCCGGCTGTCGCCGCCCGGCGCCAGCGGCGCGATCTGGTGCTTCTCCACCGAGAAATGGGAAAGCGTGCGCAGCACGCCGGTCTCGAGGAAGAAGCCCTCGTACCCCAACGACTCCAGGAGCTGGAACACCGCGGCGAATTTCGCCCGCCGGTGGGTGACCTCGTTCTCGACCAGAAGCGCCGGGCGGTCGCGCGCCAGCGTCTCGCGCGCGCCCTCGAGCACCGCGAGCTCGTAGCCTTCGACATCGATCTTGATGAACCCGATGTCGGCGATCCCGAGGTCGTCGATGCGCCGGCACGGCACGCGCACGGTCATCGCCGGTCCGGCGTATTGGCGCTCGAGCGTGGCGCCGTTGTTGGACCAGCCGCGCGGCCCTCTGGGAATCACCAGATCGGCCTCGCCGCTCACGTCGCTCAGGGCCATGGCCAGCACGGTCACGTTCGAATCCGCCACCGACCGCAGCACCCGGTACGGGTTGGGATTGGGCTCGAACGCATAGACATGCCGGGACGCGCGCGCGAGGAAATAGGTGTAGAGGCCGAGATTGGCCCCGACGTCGAGGCTGACGCGCCCGCGATCGGCCAGATGCCTGATCAGCGGCAGCTCCGGATACCGGCGCCAGCCGTAGAGCAGGGCGCGGATCCGGTAATAGGCGCGAAACGGGGGGTAGCGGAACTTGATGTCCTGCCGGATGTCGTTGACGACGTCGCGGAAGGTCTTGCGCGGCAGATGCGCGATCGGCGGCGCCGCGGCCGCAAGGAACGATTCGCGCCTCTGTCCGTCCGCGATGGTGGCCCGAGAATCCGGCATATCCCCATCCTAGTGTGTCTTGGCGGGTGGTTCCACGCAGTCCTGGCCACATAGTCCTGGCCACGCGGTCGTGAGTCTCGTCCACGGCATCGCCCGGTGCGAGCGCGACGCAAGCCGGAAAGGCGGGGGCGAATAATCCGCGCCGTCAGCGCCGCCGCCGGGCCCGTCGGGGCCCGCCGATTTCGCAGTCATCGGCGCTTGTGCCGCTGCGGCGGACGGACGCGCGAGGCGGGGCCAAAAAGGCTTTCGTGGACGGCATCGATATCGTAAATTCGCCGCGCCCTGACGGTGGCGCGCGCCGGTTTCCGGCGCGGATGCGCCGGCGGGGCAAGGTGCGACCTTGGGGCGGCGCGCCAGGCGCGTTTCGCCTAGCCAAAAACCCGGCAGCTTGCGCTTCGCCGCCCGCGGTGGGACGCGCGGGCGGTTTGGCCCCCGGGCCGGCGGCGGTTGGGACAGGAGCGGACCGGTTCATGTTGAAGGGCAAGGCTCTGATCGCCCAGGGCGGCGGCCCCACGGCGGTCATCAACCAGTCGCTGGTGGGCGCGGTGCTGGCGGCGCGCGCGCTGCCGTCGGTGGAGCGCGTCTACGGCGCACGCCACGGCGTGCGCGGAATCATCAACGAAGACCTGGTCGATTTGACCGCCGAGCCCGATTCGTCGCTGGAGGCGGTGGCGGCGACACCCGGCTCCGCGCTGGGCTCGACCCGCGACAAGCCCGATCTCCAATACTGCCAGGCCATCTTCAGGGTCCTGAAGGCCCACGGCATCGGATCGTTCTTCTATATCGGCGGCAACGATTCGGCCGACACGGTGCGGATCGTCAGCGAGCAGGCGGCGAAGGCCGGCTATCCTCTGCGCGCGATCCATGTCCCCAAGACCATCGACAACGATCTGGTCCGCAACGACCACACGCCCGGGTTCCCGTCGGCGGCGAGGTTCGTGGCGTGCGCGTTCGCGGGCGCCGATCTCGACAATGCGGCGCTGCCGGGCGTCTATGTCGGCGTCGTGATGGGACGGCACGCCGGATTCCTGACCGCGGCCGCGGCGGCCCTGCGCGAGAATGCGGACGACGGCCCGCATCTCGTCTACCTGCCCGAGCGGGTGTTCGACGCCGGCCGCTTCCTGGCCGACGTGAAATTGGTGTTTCAGCGGCTCGGCCGCTGCGTCATCGCGGTCAGCGAGGGCGTTCACGACGAATCGGGCGCGCCGATCGCGACCAAATTGGTGAAAGAGGTGGAGCGCGACGCCCACGGCAACGTCCAGCTCTCGGGCACCGGCGTCCTGGCCGACGCGCTCACCGCAGAGATCAAGGACAAGCTCGGCATCAAGCGGGTGCGCGGCGACACTTTCGGCTATCTCCAGCGTTCGTTCCTGGGCTGCGTGTCCGACGTCGATCAGCGCGAGGCCCGCACCGTGGGACGCGAGGCCGTGCGCTTCGCCAACGAGCTGGGGCGCGACGGCTCGGTCGCCATCACGCGGACCGGCGACTACGCCATCTCGATCGGGCTCGAGGAGCTGAGTGCCGTCGGCGGCAAGGCCCGCGTCATGCCCGACGACTTCATCGCGCCCTCGGCCTCGGACGTTACGGCGGCCTTCCACGCCTATCTGCGGCCCCTGCTCGGCTCGGACATGCCGCACGCATCGCGGCTCAAGGCGGCCGCGGTCCCCAAGGTCCTGGCCCGGGTGGCGGCGCCATGACCGACCTGAGGCTCGCCCGGGACACGAAGGCCGACGCGCCCGCCGCGACGCCGGCCGAAATGGCGACGGTGATCCGCGTCCTGGCGATGGACGCGGTGGAGAAGGCGAAATCCGGCCACCCCGGAATGCCGATGGGCATGGCCGATGTCGCCACGGTGCTGTTCACCCGGTTCCTCAAATTCGACGCCGCGGCCCCGCGCTGGCACGACCGCGACCGGTTCGTGCTTTCGGCCGGGCACGGGTCGATGCTGCTCTACGCCCTCCTGTACCTCACCGGCTATCCCGGCATGGACATCGGACAGCTCGAGAATTTCCGGCAGCTTGGAAGCCGCACCCCGGGCCATCCCGAATACGGCCACGCGGAAGGGATCGAGACCACCACCGGTCCCCTGGGCCAGGGCCTGGGCAACGCCGTCGGCATGGCGTTGGCCGAGCGCATGCTGGCGGCGCGCTTCCCCGGCCTGGTCGATCATTACACCTACGTGATCGCCGGCGACGGGGACCTGATGGAGGGGATCAGCCAGGAGGCGATCTCGCTCGCCGGCCATCTGCGCCTCTCTAGGCTCATCGTGCTGTTTGACGACAACCACATTTCCATCGACGGGGCGACCGACCTCGCCACCTCCGACGATCAGCTCGCCCGTTTCCGCGCCTCGGGCTGGAACGCACAAGGAGTCGACGGCCACGACATGGAACGGGTCGCAGCCGCCCTGGCGCGGGCAAAAGAGTCCGACCGGCCGTCGCTCATCGCCTGCCGCACCATCATCGGCTTCGGCGCGCCCACCAAACAGGGCACGGCGGCGACCCACGGCTCGCCGCTGGGCCCCGAGGAAGCGGCCGCGGCCAGGGCCCGGCTCGGCTGGACTCATCCGCCGTTCCACGTGCCCGACCACATCCTGGCCGCCTGGCGGCAGGCTGGGGCGAAGGGCCGCAAGGCGCGAAGCGCGTGGGAAGAGAGGCTCGAGGCGCTCTCCCCGGCCGACCGGGCCGAATGGGACCGGCGGATGGCGGGACGGCTTCCCGACGCCTTGGGACCGGCGGTGCGGACGCTCAAGCACAGGCTGGCGGCCGAGAAGCCCAATTGGGCGACGCGCAAGGCGTCCCACGAGGCGCTCGGCGTGCTTACCGCCGTCGTCCCGGAAATGGTGGGCGGGTCCGCCGATTTGACCGGATCGAATCTGACCCAGGTCAAGGCGCAGGCGCAGGTCAGCGCGACGAATTTCGGCGGACGCTACATCCATTACGGCGTGCGCGAGCACGGCATGGCGGCGGCGATGAACGGCATTGCGCTGCATGGCGGATTCATCCCCTATGGCGGGAGCTTCCTGGTCTTCACCGATTATTGCCGGCCCTCGATCCGGTTGTCGGCGCTGATGGGGCTTCGGGTCGTTTACGTGATGACCCACGATTCCATCGGGCTCGGCGAGGACGGCCCGACCCACCAGCCGGTCGAGCAATTGGCGAGCCTTCGCGCGATGCCGAACCTGTGCGTGTTCCGTCCCGCCGATGCGGTGGAAACCGCCGAGTGCTGGCAGTGCGCGCTGGAGCAGGAAAGGCGGCCCTCGGTGCTGGCCCTCTCGCGCCAGAACGTCCCCGCTTTTCGCGTCGAGGACGGGGCCGAGAATCCATGCGCGCGGGGCGCCTATGTGCTGCGGGCGGCCGAGGGCGGCAAGGCTCGGGTGACTCTGCTCGCCACCGGCTCGGAGGTGGCGATCGCGATCGAGGCCCGCGACGTGCTGCAAAAGGAAGGAATCCCCACCGCGGTCGTTTCCGTGCCCTGCTTCGAGTTGTTCGACGAGCAGGATGCGGCCTACCGCGAGCAGGTCTTGGGCGCGAACACGGTGCACGTGGCGGTCGAGGCGGCGTCCCCGTTCGGGTGGGAGCGGTATGTGGGAACCGAGGGCGCGGTGATCGGCATGAGGAGCTTCGGCGCATCGGCGCCCTACGAGGACCTTTACCGGCATTTCGGAATCACGGCGGCTGCGGTGGTCGCGGCGGCCAAGGAACGGCTTTGAGGAAACGCCCCCAGTGGGGGCACAGGAGGTGAGGCGATGACGGTTCGGGTGGCGATCAACGGTTTCGGACGGATCGGGCGGCTGGTGCTACGGGCGCTCCACGAGTCCGGGCGGCGCGACGTCGCCGTGGTCGCGATCAACGATCTGGGGCCGGTGGCGACGAACGCGCACCTGTTGCGGTACGATTCCACCCACGGCCGTTTCCCCGGCCAGGTGCGCATCGCGGGCGACAGCATGGACATCGGCGCCGGGCCGATCAAGGTCCTGGCCGAACGCGACCCCGCGAAGCTCCCGTGGAGCGAGCTCAAGATCGACATCGCGCTCGAGTGCACGGGCCGGTTCACGAAACGGGCCGAGGCCGAGATGCATCTCAAGGCCGGGGCGAAGCGCGTCCTCATCTCGGCGCCGGCGGAGGGCGTCGACATGACCGTGGTGTTCGGCGTCAACCACGAGCGCCTGACCGCGGCCCATACGATCGTCTCCAACGCCTCGTGCACGACCAATTGCCTGGCCCCGCTCGCGCACGTGCTCCACAATGCGATCGGGATCGAGCGCGGCTACATGACCACGGTGCATTCCTATACCGGCGACCAGCAACTCGTGGACACGCTGCACAAGGACCTTCGGCGCGCCCGGGCCGCGGCCCATTCCATGATCCCGACCTCGACGGGGGCCGCGCGTGCGGTGGGGCTGGTGCTGCCCGAACTCAAGGGCAAGCTCGACGGCTGCGCGATCCGGGTCCCGACGTTGAACGTGTCGCTGGTCGATCTGGTGTTCGACGCCGCGCGGCCCACCGCCACCGAGGAGGTGAACGCCGCGCTCTCGGCCGCCGCGGCCGGGCCGCTCGCGGGCATCCTGGCGGTCACCGAGGAACCGCTGGTGTCGTCCGACTTCAACCACGACGAGGCGAGCTCCACGGTCGATCTGACCCAGACCCAGGTGACCGACCAGAGGCTGGTTCGGGTCATGTCCTGGTACGACAACGAGTGGGGCTTCTCCAACCGGATGGTGGATACCGCCGTCCATATGGCGACGCTGCTATAGGCGACGCGGCCCGCGGGTTCGAGGGTTAGGCATGGCGAAATTCAAGACGCTCGACGATCTGAACGTAGCCGGAAAGCGCGTGCTGGTGCGCGTCGATCTGAACGTGCCCATGCTTCGTGGCCGCGTTACCGATCTGACGCGTATCGAGCGGATCCTGCCGACCATCAAGGAACTGATGGAGAAGAACGCGCGGGTCGTGCTGCTGTCTCATTTCGGCCGGCCCAAGGGCCGGGTCGTGCTCGAGATGTCGCTGAAGCCGATCGCGCGGGCCCTGCAGGTCGCCCTTGCGGGGCCGCGGGTCAATTTTTCGGACGACTGCATCGGACCGGTAGCGGAGCAGGCGATCAAACGGCTCAAGGACGGCGAGATCATCATGCTGGAGAATCTCCGGTTCCACTCCGGAGAGGAGTCCAACGATCCGATCTTCGCCCGCCAGCTCGCGACCCTCGGGCAGATTTACGTCAATGACGCATTTTCGGCGTCGCACCGCGCCCATGCCTCGGTGGACGTGATTGCGCGCCTCGTGCCCTCCGCCGCCGGGCGCCTGATGGAGGTGGAGCTGAACGCCTTGTCGAAGGTCCTGGAGCGGCCGGAACGCCCGCTGATGGCGATCGTGGGCGGCGCCAAGGTCTCGACCAAGCTCGACCTCTTGGGCAACCTGTCGGGCAAGGTCGACATGCTGGTGATCGGCGGCGGCATGGCGAACACGTTCCTGTATGCGCTGGGCCGGCCGATCGGCCGGTCGCTGGGCGAAGCCAGCATGGCCGACACGGCCCGCGCCGTGCTCGCGGCCGCCAAGAAACAAGGATGCGAGATCGTCCTTCCCACCGACGTGGTGGTCGCCACGGCGCTGGCGAAAGGGGTGCCGACGCAGACGGTGCCGATCGCAAGCGTTCCGGCCGACCGCATGATCCTGGATGTCGGGCCTGAGACGATTCGAGCGCTGGAGACGCGGCTTTCCAAATGCAAGACGCTGGTCTGGAACGGCCCGCTCGGCGCCTTCGAGATCCCGCCTTTCGACGTCGGCACGACCCGTGTGGCCCAGGCCGCCGCCGCGTTGACCAAGAAAGGTCAGCTGGTCAGCGTCGCCGGCGGCGGGGATACCGTCGCCGCCCTTGCGCACGCCGGCGTTGTCGGCGATTTTTCCTATGTCTCGACCGCGGGCGGCGCGTTCCTGGAGTGGCTGGAGGGCAAGACTCTGCCCGGGGTCGCCGCCTTGGAGAAATGGGCCTGACGCGTTCGCCCGGGCCAACCAGGTTGCGGATGTTGCGGAGGAAGACGGCATGGCGCTGATTTCGTTGCGCGAGCTTCTGGACCATGCGGCCGAGCACGGGTACGGCGTGCCGGCGTTCAACATCAATAACATGGAGCAGCTGCAGGCGATCATGCGAGCGGCGGACGCCACCTCCTCTCCCGTGATCGTTCAGATCAGCCGCGGCGCGCGGTCTTACGCCGGTGACGTTTATCTTCGGCACCTGGCCGAGGCCGCGCTGGAGATGTACCCCTACATTCCGCTGTGCATCCACCAGGATCACGGCAACAGCGTCGAGACCTGTCTGTCGGCGATCACGAACGGCTACTCGTCGGTGATGATGGACGGCTCGCTCGAGGCCGACGCCAAGACCCCGGCGAATTACGATTACAACGTGGCCGTGACCGCGAAAGTGACGGAAATGGCCCACCTCGTCGGCGTTTCGGTGGAGGGCGAGTTGGGGTGCCTGGGCTCGCTCGAGACCGGCAAGGGCGACAAGGAGGACGGCCACGGCCACGAAGGCACGCTCACCCACGACATGCTGCTGACCGATCCCGACGAGGCCGCCGATTTCGTGGCCAAGACCAAGGTCGATGCCTTGGCGGTCGCCATCGGCACGTCCCACGGCGCCTACAAGTTCTCGCGCAAGCCCACCGGCGATATTCTGGCGATGAACCGGGTCAAGGAGATCCACGCCCGCCTTCCCGACACCCACCTCGTGATGCACGGGTCGAGCTCGGTGCCGCAGGATCTCCAGGACGTCATCAACGAATATGGCGGCGCGATGCCCCAGACCTACGGCGTTCCGGTCGAAGAGATCGTCACCGGCATCAAGCACGGCGTGCGCAAGATCAACATCGACACCGATTGCCGCATGGCCATCACCGGCCAGTACCGCAAAGTGGCCGCGACCAAGAAGACCGAGTTCGATCCGCGCAATTTCAACAAGCCCGCCTACGCGGCCATGGAAACGCTGTGCACGGAGCGGTTCGAGCAGTTCGGCACCGCCGGCAATGCGCCCAAGATCAAGCCGGCGCCCCTTCGCGTCATGGCCGCGCGATACAAATCCGGCGGCCTGGACCCGAAGGTCCGCTGAGCCCGCGGGCAGAGGGAGTGAGCACATGAGCCGCGCCGTGAAGATCGCGCCCTCCATCCTGTCGGCCGATTTCGCCCGCCTGGGCGAAGAGGTGCGCGCCATCGACCAGGCGGGCTGCGATTACGTCCACGTCGACGTCATGGACGGGCATTTCGTGCCCAACCTCACCATCGGGCCGATGGTGGTGGCGGCGATCCGCCCGCACACGCGCAAAGTCCTCGACGTCCATTTGATGATCGAACCGGTCGATCCGTACCTCGAGGCCTTCGCCAAGGCGGGCAGCGACATCATCACCATCCACGCCGAGGCGGGCCCCCACGTGGACCGGTCGCTGCAGGTGATCCGCGCCATGGGGAAGAAGGCCGGTGTGTCGCTCAATCCCGCCACGCCCGAGGGCGCGGTGGCGTATCTTCTCGACAAGGTGGACCTCGTCCTCGTCATGTCAGTCAATCCGGGATTCGGCGGACAGTCGTTCCTCCGCTCGCAGCTCGAGAAGATCCGGCGCCTGCGCCAGATGATCGGCAATCGACCGATCGAGCTCGAGGTCGACGGCGGCGTCACCCGCGAGAACGCCGCCGAGATCGTGGCCGCCGGCGCCGACGTGCTGGTGGCCGGTTCGGCCGTGTTCCAGGGCGGCGACTACGCCGGTCATATCGCCGCGCTTCGAGGCGCCTGAGCCGGTTTTCCCCGATTTCGCTTGCGACCCGAGGCCGCGGCCCCGGAGACATCGGTCCCACAGGTGAGGGAAACCACGGTAGAATGGCCGCCGTCGCCCGCGGGGAGAGCGGGCGTTATCGGCAAGGGATGAAGGGCTGTGGCGGTGACGAGAGAGCTGGAGCTGCGGTTTCGCATCGATCCCGCCGACGTGGCGCGGCTGCGCGCGGCCGGCTGGCTTCCCCGCTAGGCCCCTGCGGCCGAGCCCGGCACCCGGGCGA